>DATHPT010000001.1:0-2884 GCA_035483615.1 Solirubrobacteraceae bacterium
CGGTCGGGGTCTTCCAGATCGAGAGTCGCGCCCAGATGCAGTCGCTCAGGCGCACGCTTCCAAGGGACCTCGACGATCTGACCGTGCAGGTGGCGATCGTGCGTCCCGGGCCGATCCAGGGCGGGGCGATCAATCCCTACATAGAGCGCCGTGCGCGCCTGCGGGAGGACCCCGGCTATGAGATCCCCTACGAGCACCCATCGCTCGAGCCCGTGCTCAGCAGCACGCTCGGCACGATCATCTTCCAGGACCAGGTGGTTCAAGTGGCCGAGGTGTTCGCGGGCTTCTCACCCGGTGAGGCCGACGGATTGCGCAGAGCGATGAGTCGCAAGCGCTCCCAGGAGGCGATGCAGGGCAACCGTGAGCGCTTCATCGCAGGCGCGATGCGCCACTCCGGCGCCGACACCCGGACAGCGCAGCGTGTGTGGGAGATGGTGGAGGGCTTCGCCGGCTTCGGCTTCCCCAAGGCCCACGCCGCCGCCTTCGGTCTGCTCGCCTACCAGTCGACGTGGCTGCGCGTCCATCATGGCCCCGAGTTCCTGTGCGCGCTGCTCAACGAGCAGCCGATGGGCTTCTATGCCCCAGACAGCCTCGTGCACGAGGCTCAGCGGCGCGGGATCGCGGTTCTGGGTCTCGATGTGAACCTCTCAGGGGTGCAGTGCACGGTGGAGGCGGTGGGGCAGGAGCGATCGGTCGGGCAAGGATCGGTCGGGCAGAGATCGGTCGGGAAGGGGTCGGTCGGAGAGGAGGAAGGAGCCGGGCGGGGGCGAGCAGGTGATCTCTTACGCGTGCAGGACGCCGGAGGTAGCGACGCAACCGCCGCCGGCCTTGGCGTGCGCCTCGGGCTGGGCTATGTCAAGGGCGCGGTTGCCGAGCAGGTGCGCGAACTGGTGGCCGAGCGCGAACGGGGTGGGCAGTTCCGCGATCTCGGCGACCTTGCGGCGCGGACGGCCACATGTCGAGCCACGCTGGAGCAGCTTGCCTGGGCGGGCGCCTGTGACAGCCTCGTGGACGTGGACGTGGACAAGGGTGTGGGTGTGGGCAGGCGGCTGGCTCTATGGCAGCTCGGAATCGCCTCACCGGGAGAGCTCGTCGGCGAGGGGGTGCAGCTCGCGCTGCCGATCGAGTTGCCTCCGACGCCTCGCCTGCGCTCGCTCGATCGCTGGCAGCGACTGCTCGCAGACTATGCGACGAGCGGGGTCGCGGTGGACGACCACGCGCTGGCGATCCTGCGCCCGCGCTTGTCGGCTGCGATGCCGGTGACCAGCGCTCAGCTTGCCCGCCTGCCGCATGGTTGCTCGGTGGCGGTCGCCGGGATGGTGATCGCTCGCCAGCGGCCTGGGACGGCCAAGGGGACGATGTTCCTGTTGTTCGAGGACGAGTGGGGCACCATCAACCTGATCGTTCCGGGAGCGGTGTACGAGCGCCATCGCGCGCTTGCCCGCGCCGAGCCGCTGCTGCTCGCTCGCGGTCGCCTCGAGCGCTCGCCCTCGGGTGTGCTCAACGTGCTCGTGCGTGAGCTTGCAGCGCTGGAGCGCTTTCTCGCGCCCGGCGAGGCCCACGACGGCGTGGATGGCGAGGGTGCGCACGTGAGCCGGTTGCCGGGCGCCGGCCGGTCTGGAGAGGGAGAGCAGGACGCCGCCGAGATGGCGGCGAGCATGCGCGCGGTGGCTCCGCCGGTGGAAAGCTTTGCCTCGGGCAGACGCCGGTAGGCGTTGCCGGCATCCACGCACCGATGTGCTGTGTGGGGCGGCACAAGGCCGACCTGCTTGAGGCAGGTCCTCGGGAGTGGGCCCGCAGCGGTAACCTGCTGTGGGTGAACTTCCGCAAGCTCGGCTCCAGCGATATCGAGGTGTCGGAGATCAGCCTTGGCTCATGGCTGACCTACTCCGGCGGGGTGGAGCGCGAACAGGCCGAAGCCTGCGTGAGGACAGCCTTCGAGGAGGGAATCAACTTCATCGACACCGCCAACGTCTACGGGCAGGGGGCCTCGGAGGAGCTGCTGGGACAGGTCCTTTCGGGCTACGACCGCTCCTCCTACGTGCTCGCCACGAAGGTCTATTTCCCGATGTCCGATACCGACAGGGGCCTGTCGGCCGCGCAGATCCACAAGCAGATCGACGCCTCGCTGAAGCGCTTGCGCACAGATCATGTCGATCTCTACCAGTGTCACCGCTACGACGAGGACACTCCGCTGCAGGAGACCATGCAGGCGCTCACGGAAGTCCTCGAGCAGGGCAAGGCGCGTCACATCGGCTTCAGCGAGTGGCCGGTCGCGCGGATCGAGGAGTCTCTTGGTCTGCCGGGCATGGCGAGGTGGGTCTCAAGTCAACCCCAATACTCGATGTTGTGGCGCCAGCCGGAGGCTGAGGTGATCCCGCTGTGCGAACGCGAGGAGATCTCCCAGATCGTGTGGTCTCCGCTCGGCCAGGGAGTGCTGACCGGCAAGTACCGACCCGGCGAGCCGCCGCCCTCGGACTCGCGCGCCGCCAGCGACAGCATGAGTGGCTTCATAGACCGGCTGGTCGAGGAGCCGGTGCTCGAGGCTGTGCAGCGCCTGCGGCCGGTGGCGGAGGGCGCTGGTCTCACGATGGCCCAACTGGCGCTCGCCTGGGTCCTGCGCCAGTCGAATGTCGCCTCGGCGATCGTCGGCGCGAGCAGGACCGAGCAGGTGCGCGCCAACGCCTCCGCATCAGGAGTGACGCTCGACGCCCAGACCCTCGCCGCTGTGGACGAGGCTCTGGACGGCGTCTTCATCCGCTGAGACCTGCCCGCCTGGCGGCTATGCCTGCTTGACGGCAGACACCTCGACGAGGATCTTCACCTTGTCGCTTACAACGAGATTACCCGAGCCGAGCGCCGCGTTGAACCTCATGTCGTAGTC
>DATHPT010000002.1:0-2058 GCA_035483615.1 Solirubrobacteraceae bacterium
CAGGGTCGACAGGGTGAGCACGAGCCACAGGCCCGCGAGCGCTCCCAGCAGGTTCGCCCCGGTGTCGCCGAGCATCGCCCGTTCGCGCAGGTCATAGACCCCTGCCACGAGGGCCGGTCCGGCGAACAGCCCGAGCGCCCACAACGGCCGCATGCTGGCCGCGCCGATCGTGAGCCCAGCTCCGAGCAGCACGAACGCCTTCGTGGAGCGCCCCGGGCGCAGGTCCAGCAGATTGAAGACGTTCGTTGCCAGCACCAGCACCGCGCTCGCCAGCAGCCAGCGACCGCTCGGGAGCCCCGCATAGCCCATCGCGTACAGGGCGAGCCCGAGCGATCCCGCGGCCTTCAGGGCGCCGGTGGAGAGCTGCATCCTGAGCACCGCCCGGCCGTGGCCGCGCCAGCCGCGCGGCTCCCCGCCGAGCGTGTCGTCGACCAGCCCGAGGAACGCCACGCCCAGCACGTACACCGAGACGATCAGCGTCTCGGGGTGAAAGATCCCGGCCAGTTCCAGGCGCTGTGCGAGCGCCAGCGGGATCAGGGCGATCAGCGCGCCCGCGACGCTCAGGACGCCGAAGGGAAAGGCGAGATCCTGCCCGCGGTAGTTGGCCTTGACGTGGCCGCCCTCGGTCAGGGCGCGCAGCAGGACAGGCGCCAGGATCACGGCCGCGATCGTGGCAAGCGCGAGAGGAAGGGCGTGCACGTTCGCAAGCTATCGGCGAGAGCGGACGCGCGCAGGCGCCCTAGGGCTGGGCTGCGCCGCCCACGACGTGCGGCAGCAGCGAGTTGCTGGCGGTCGACTTCACGCCGTAGGCGCCGTGATCGCCGGCGAGCGCGAACGCCAGCGCCGCCCGTCCCGCGAGCCCGTCGAGGTCATCGACGCTCGCCAGGTCTTCGGCGGTGTACCACGGCACCTGGGAGGGCTGGGTGGAGGTCAGCTCGACCCCCACCGCCGGGACTCCCTTGGCGCTCACCCCTTCAAGCAGGCCCGACTCGAATTCGCCCGTGCTGCGGGCGTCTTCGCTGCTCATCCCGGTCGGCTGGCTGCGCATCACCACGAGCCCGTCGAGCTTGCCGAATTCGCCGTCGTAGGAGCTCAACAGTCGGGTCTGGACGCGCCCGAGCAACTGCCCTTCGCCGACCAGCTGCTCGCCCATGCGAACGCCGAACCGCTTCACGAGCGTCGGATCGGACGCCAGCGCCGTGTACTGGGTGCCGGCCGACTGCGAGCCGAGCCCCGGCAGGTCCAGCGGCTCGCGCACCGCCACCACCGTCTTCAGGTTGCCGCCGGCCTGGGTCACGGCGTCGCGCACGAGTTCGTTGACCCGGTCCGAGGACCCTCCGAGGAACACCAGCCCGATGTTGCGTCCGGCAAGCAGGCCGTGCACCGCGATCGGGTAGAGGTCGCCGGCCACCGCTTCCTCGGATGAGAGCTGCCCGCCGAGTTCGCCGACCTTGTGCTGGGAGTCGCTCACTTCCGAGCGCAGGTTCTGGACGATCCCGTCACGCGCGGATGACACCAGGTTCGAGTCGCCGATCGCCACGCCGATCAGCACGCCGACGGCCAGGGCGAACAGGACTGCGGCAAGCGAGAGCGCGTGGTAGCGGTAGTCGAACATCGGTTGCGGAAGCTCAGCTGCCGGAGCCGAACAGCAGTTGCAGCTTGAGCCATAGTAGGTCCACGACGTCACGCAGCGCCGGGGTCATCCACACGACGGCGACCAGCGCGATCATGCCGGCCACGATCACCACGATCAGCGGCGCCAGCCCCGGCATCGGCCGGTACAGCCGGCTGACACCCTTGGCGTCCACCAGGATCTCGCCGATCCGCAGGCGGGTGAGGAAGGTCGAGGACATGCCCTCGCGGTTGCGGTCCAGGAACTCCACCAGGTTGAACTGGGAGCCGACCGTCACGATCAGCCTCGCTCCCTTCTCGGCTGCCATCAGCATCGCCACGTCCTGGCTGGTGCCGGGGGCGGGCACGAGCTTGAAGGGCACGTCGAGGTCTTCAAGGCGCCGGCGCCCCGGGGCGCGGCCGTCGGGATATGAGTGCACCACCAGC
>DATHPT010000003.1:0-6967 GCA_035483615.1 Solirubrobacteraceae bacterium
CGCGCAGCCAACCCTCGGCGGAGGCCCGTGGGACGCACAGCTCGCACACGGTGCGACGCTGCCCGCCGGCCAGGAATGCGTCGGGATTCTCTCCTCGCAACAGGCGCCTGCCGCAGACGTCGCAGGCGACTACCGGGTGCGATGTGACGATTGCGCGAGTAGCCATCGGCCCATCAGAGTAGCCGTACGCGCCCGATTGCGCTCTACCCACGGAGCTCGTCAGTCAAACGAGCCGTCTTGCATACGGCCCCGAAGCCGCAGTACCGCCTTGGTGTGGAGCTGGGAGATACGGGACTCGGTGACGCCCAGAACCTCTCCGATCTCCCGCAGTGTCAGGTTCTCGTAGTAGTAGAGGGCAATCACCAGCTTCTCCCGCTCGGGCAGCGAAGCGATCGAGTCGGCGATCCGATCCTTGAGGTCCCCGACGTCCAGCGCGCGGGAGGGATCCGGAGCATTGGGGTCCTCGATCGTGTCCATCAGCGAGACTTGGTCTCCGCTGGCGTCAGAAACGCTCCACAGCTCGTCGAGGGCCGCCACCGAGGAGTGGGAGATGGCCAGCAGCGACTCGTGGAACTCGGGGACGGTGAGGCTCAGCTCGGCCGCCATCTCCTCGTCGGTCGGCGTGCGCTGCAGACGGTGCTCGAGCTTTGTGTTGGCGCGCTCGATCTCCCGTGCACGTGCCCGCACGCTGCGCGGCACCCAGTCGATCGAGCGCAGCTCGTCGATGATGGCGCCCTTGATACGAGTGATCGCATAGGTCTCGAACTTGATCTCGCGCGAGGGGTCGAAGCGCTCGATCGCCGAGATCAGGCCGACCAGCCCGTAGGAGACCAGATCGGCCTCCTCAACATGCGGCGGCAGGCCGGCCGCGGTGCGACCGGCCACGTACTTGACCAGCGGTGAGTAGGCGACGACCAACCGCTCGCGGGCGCGAGGATCGCTCTCAGACTTGTAGCGCCGCCACAGTTCACGCAGCTCGATCGCTTTGACGTTCGTCTCCAGGGTCTTCTCCTGCCGATCAGGCCCGAGGGTGACTGCGCGCATAGGCGCTTCGAAGTCTGGCGGACTCTACCCGAGTGTAGACCTGGGTTGTCGAGATGCTGGAGTGGCCCAGCAACTCTTGAATCGACCGCAGGTCGGCGCCGCCATCCAGCAGATGGGTGGCGAAGCTGTGTCGCAGAGCGTGTGGGGAGACTCCGCCGGGCACGCCTGCGCGAGCGACCCAGGCGCGCAGCCGCCGGCGCACGTCGCTGGTGCCGAGCCTCCTGCCCGAACGGCTCAAGAACAGCGCGGGCTGCTCGCCATCGCCGCAAAGCGCCGGGCGGCCATGCTCCAGATAGAGACCCACCGCGTTCAGGGCAACCTCGCCGGCCGGCACGAAGCGGGTCTTCGATCCCTTGCCCTCGACACGCAACTGCTCGCCGTCGTGGTCCAGGTCGGCGACGTTCAGGGACACGATCTCCTCGGCCCGCAGCCCACATGCGTAAGCCAGCTCGAACAGCGCACGGTCGCGTAGATTGAGGGGTCTGCCCACCGCGTCCATCGGGATGCTGTCAAGCAGGCGGGCAATCTCTGGCGCCTTCAGGACGCGCGGCAGATGCGATCCGCGCCGGGGCGTCGCCAGCAGGTCCGCGGGGCTCTGCTCGATCTCGCCGTGCTCTCGCAAGCTGCGAAACAGCGCGCGGATCGCGGCGAGCTTACGGGCGATGGTCGTCGCTGAGAGCTTTTGCCCTGAGAGACGAGCGACGTAGCGACGCACGTCGCGGACCCCGACGGTGGTGGGCAGCAGGTGACGGGAGTCAGACCAGCAGGCGAACTGGAGCGTGTCGATTCCATAGGCGCGCCGGGTCCGTGGAGCGGAGTCGATGCGACGCAGATCCTCATCCAGCTGCGCGAGCGCACGCAGCCATGGCTCTCCGAGGCTCGCTTGGGCATCTGGCGTGGTCTCGCTCATCACCCGGCATAGTTCGCCATGACCGGCCCCGCGCCCTGCTGCGCCGTGTCGCCGAACGGCATCTGCGCCCGGCCGCCTCATGAGCTTTTCCGCGGCAGATGCACGATCGTGGCGGATTTGTAGGGGGTCAAGCCTTGCCGGCAAGCGTGGGTGAGCGAACAGCCAGCATCGGGGCCAACAGCTGTGCCAGCTCACGCCACTCGCGTGCGGCGATCACGTCCTCGACCTCACACAGCTCGGCGTTCCACGGGTGCAGGATCGTCGCGGTGGCGATCCCCTGCTCGATCGCCGCGCTCAGATTCAGCGGGCTGTCGTCGATGAGCAGGTCGATGTCGAGCTCGACGCAACGTGCGACCTTGTCATAGGAGCAGCACAGATCGTCGCACGGAACCCCGAGATCGGCGAGCCAGCGGGCCGTGGCCGGGGCGCAGGCGCTTGAGCGATGGCTCGTGATGTGGATGAAATGGCCCTGCTCGCTCCAGCCGCGGATCGTGTCAACCGCATCCGGGTAGGGTCGCCCGGCGAGGATCGTCTCCTCGTTGTGGCTCTCCTCGATGCACAGCGCGAGCTGGTCGGGACGCAGGCGGGTGATGCCCCATGTGAACTGCTCCTCGTAGGGCAGATCGATGCCGAAGCGGCGCAGAGATATCTCCGAGAGAACGTCCCAGTAGTGATGAAGCGTGGAGTCGACGTCGATGGCGATGCGCATGGGTCGGATAGATTATTGAGCCATGAGCGGCGTTGCCAGCCCCCCGGCCACCGACCGGACCCAGCCCTACGGAGCGGTGGGACGCTCGGCGTGGCTGGATGTGGACTGGCGCAGGCACCAGCGATGGGTTCAGGTGGCCGGCAGACCTGTGAACGTGATCGACATGGGCGAGGGTCCGGCGCTTGTGTTCGTGCACGGCCTATCGGGGTCGTGGCCGAACTGGTTGGAGCAGTTGCCTGTCTTCGCCAGAGACCATCGTGTGATCGCCATGGACCTCCCTGGCTTTGGCCACTCGCCCATGCCGAGCCAGGAAATCACGATCTCGAGCTATGCGCGCATCCTCGACGAGCTGTTCGAGAAGCTGGAGGTGAGCGCTGCCGCGGTCGTGGGAAACTCGATGGGAGGGTTCATCTCGGCAGAGCTGGCGATCGCCTTCCCGCAGCGGGTCGAGCGTCTGGTGCTGGTCTCGGCGGCCGGGATCGACAGCAATGGACGGCAGGACGTGCAGCGAGCCGTGCCGACCCTGCGCAGGCTGGAGCGCGTTGTCGCCGCCTACACGACCTGGGTCGCCGCCCACTCCGACGCCGTGGCGCGCCATCCTGGGCTGCGCAACGTGGCCCTGGGCCTCGTGACTCGTCACCCCAGCCGCCTGAACCCAGCGCTCGCGGCCGAGCAGCTGCGGGGAGCCGGCAAGCCTGGGTTCATGCAGGCGCTCCAGGCGAACCTCAACTATCCGATCAGAGAGCGCCTGCCGGAGATAGCCTGTCCGACGCTGATCGTGTGGGGCGAGGAGGACCGTGTGATCCCGGTTCGCGACGCGGGTGTCTTTGAGGAGCTGATCCCAGACTCGCGCAAGGTCCTCTTCGAGGACACGGGTCACATGGCGATGCTCGAGCGCCCGGCGGCCTTCAATACCCTGCTCGAAGAGTTCCTGGGTCCCGAAGAGCTCCTGGGTCCGCTAGCGCTCAGCTCGTGACGGCGCCTTCGGCCGCCGAGCCGACGAGCTTGGCGTACTTGCGTACCGCCACGTCGATGTGCTCGTCCGCGCGCGGCGGCTGAGCGTAGACGGTCAGCCGCTCGGCGAGCTGGGCCTCTGAGAGCGCCACGTCGATTCTGCGGGCTTCGACGTCGATCGTGATCTCATCACCGTCGCGCAATGCCCCGATCGGGCCACCACGGACCGCCTCGGGTGCGACGTGAGCAGCCATGAAACCGTGGGTGGCCCCCGAGAAGCGCCCATCGGTGATCAGTGCGACGCTCTCCCCCAGCCCCTCGCCGACGATCGCGGCGGTGACGGCAAGCATCTCGCGCATTCCCGGACCGCCGGCAGGACCCTCGCCGCGGATCACCACCACGTCGCCGGCGGATATCTCGCCGGCGAGCACGGACGCCATCGCAGCCTCCTCACCGTCGAACACCCGCGCCGGGCCGGCATGGTGGCGACGCTCGTGACCGGCGAGCTTGACGACACACCCGTCGGGAGCGACGTTCCCTCGCAGGATCGCGAACCCGCCGGTCGGCTTGAGCGGATCGGACAGCGGGCGGACCACGAGCTGACCCGGCGTCTCCTCGGCGAGCGCCGCCTGCTCGACGATCGTGCGCCCCGTGACCGTGATCGCCTCTGGCCGCAGGATGCCCGCTTCCTGCAGGCGCTTCACGACGAGCGGCACGCCTCCCGCCTCGTACAGGTCGGTGGCGACGTACTGGCCTCCGGGTTGCAGGTCGCACAACAGCGGTGTTGCGTCTGAGATGCGATCGAACTCGTCGATCGAGAGCGGCACGCCCATTTCACGGGCGACCGCGAGCAGGTGCAGCACGCCGTTGGTCGAGCCTCCGCTCGTGGCGACCGCGGCGATCGCGTTCTCGAGCGCGTGCTTGCTGATGACCTCGCTCGGAAGCAACCCTCTGCGCAGGACGTCCATGACAAGTTCGCCGCACTCGAGTGCGACCTGCAGCTTGCGCCCGTCCTCCGCGGGAACCATCGAGGAGCCTGCGGGTGAGATGCCCAGCACCTCGAAGGCCATCGCCATTGTGTTGGCCGTGAACTGCCCCCCGCAGGCTCCGGCGCCAGGCGATGCCGCCTCCTCCAGCTCGTGCAGCTCAGACTCTGAGATCTTGCCGGCGGCGTAGGCGCCAACCGCCTCGAAGACCTGCTGGATCGTGACGTCCTGGCCTTTGTAGTGGCCGGGGCGGATCGAGCCGCCGTAGAGCATCAGACCTGGGATGTTCAGGCGCGCGAGCGCCATCACCGCGCCGGGGATCGTCTTGTCGCAGCCGGTTATGACCACAAGCGCGTCGAAATGGTGGGCGGAGGCGACAAGCTCGATCGAGTCGGCGATCAGCTCGCGGGAGACGAGCGAGGCGCGCATTCCGGAAGTGCCCATGGTGATGCCATCGGAGATCGCGATCGTGTTCAACTCCATCGGAGTGCCACCGGCGGCACGAACCCCCTCCTTCACCTTCGCGGCGAGCACGCGGTTGTTGAAGTTGCACGGCATCGTCTCGATCCACGAGTGGGCCACGCCGACGATCGGCTTCGCCAGGTCCTCGGCGGTGTAGCCGATGCCGTGCAGGTAGGCGCGTGCCGCAGCGCGCTCCGGGCCCTCGATCAGGGCACGCGAGCGGTGCTTGACGTCAAAAGAGGAGTGTGTGCTCACCGCGCTGGAACACTACCGGCGCGCGGCACCGTTCGCCCTTTGGATTGAAGGCGCTCACGCTCCCAACAGGACAGACGCAGAATGTCGCGGCGGGCGTCCTCGAGCCCGATTTGACGTCCGGGCAGGTGCATGTTGGCCTGCTCTATCAGCGCGCGCTCTTCTGTCGTGAGAGCCACCCACTTGGCGAGCACGTCGTCGGCGTCGGGCAGACGCGAGCTGCCATAGGGACGGGTGTGGTCAGGGAACTCGATGCAGTACTCGCCGAGCACGACACCGGTGTGGGGCACGTATGCCAGGATCGGCCTGTTGGGATAGATCAGGTAGGCGTAGGGAGTCGCGACCAGCTCTTCGATCCGCGGCGCGCGAGGCGCACGCGCCCTCCGGCGCAGCCGGATGAGATCCCGCCGTGCGCCAGCGGGGCGCTCAGGGAGCGCGCCCCAGATCCGCAAAAAGCCCAACTCGCTGTACATCGCCCACTCCTCCTCGTTGATGCACGAGCGCAGCAGCGCGCGAGCGCGCTGCTCGGCGCGCAGTTCACGTCCGGGGTCGAGGTCAGCGAGCGGCGCCGGCGATGCACCGAGTTGGACACGCGATGACGCCAGCAGACGCGATGGCACCAGCTTCAGCTTTGGCAGAAGCGAATGCCACAAATGCGGTAGCGCGAGCACCCACAGCAACGCCACCAGCACGATTGCGGCGGTCGTGAGCGCAAGCGCCATCGCAAGCCTAGGACGCCAGACGCGCCGAGCGACCGCGGTGTCCGGCGGTGTGCGCCGGCGCGATCATCGCTCGCCGCCCGCGGCGCGTGGGAAGAAGATCACGCGCTCGGCATCGGCGGGTACGTCCTCGAAGCTGCGAACGAGCTCCGCTTCGCGACGCCCCGTGTCGGCTGATGTGGGCACCGCAGCCCACATGCCCGCCTCGAGCTCACGGCGGAACGCCTGAAGAAGCTGGGCCTGTTGCTCGGGCACCGTCACGTCGCCCTCCGCGAGCACAACATCACCATGACCGGGCTTGACGCGAAGCAACTTCATGCTCGCGGATTATGACAAACACAAGCCAGGCGAACTACCGGCGGCGCAGGCGTGCGAGCCCGATCACGTCCACCGGGCCAGGGCCCTCCCCCACGTCTCGCAATCCGCCCGCAACCGCAGCGCCGGCAAGGGCACGGGCGGCGAATGCCGCCTGAAGCGCAGGTCGGCCGAGCGCGAGCTGAGCCGCGAGCACCGAGGAGTGCGTACAGCCAGACCCGTGGGAGGCGCCGTCGGGATGGCGCTTGCCCGGGATGCTCACGATCTGCTCCAGGGATGAAGAATCCAGAAACAGGTCCACTGCCTGCGTGCGATGCCCTCCTGTGAGCACCACGATCTCCGGTCCCAGCGCGAGCATGGCACGCGCAAGCGCCTGCATCTCGGCCTGCTCGCTCGCCGAGACGTCTGGCCTCGAAGCCCTCTCCCCTCGAGACTCCGGATCTGCCGGAGCCGGCCTCCCGGTGGTGACATGGGCCGATAGAGCGTCGGCCGCAGGTGGTGCGTCGGCCCCTGGAGCGTCGGCGCCGGGAACCGCGTGGCCTGTCTCCCTCGGGGCCCTGCCCGATGCGTGTCGAGCGAGAGCGTGAGCCTCGGGAACGTTCGGGGTGAGGACCGC
>DATHPT010000004.1:0-2196 GCA_035483615.1 Solirubrobacteraceae bacterium
GCAGCTCGACGCGCTGGGCGCCCGACCCCTCAAGCAGGACTCCCAGATCGACGTCCACGCCGCGCACCCAGAGCCCGGCAAGTCCGCCGAGCAACGTCTCCACCTCCGCTCGCCTGGCGCGCTGCAGCGAGATCGCAACAGGTGCGATTCCCTCAGACTCGCCGACATCGCCGCCGCCGCCGCGAGCGAACAGGCAGTCCTGGACCATCGAGCTGAGTACGCCGTCCGGTCCCAGCTCCAGGAAGGTTCCGGCGCCGTGCGCCAGCAGCCAGCGCACACCGTCGGCGAACCGAACGGTGTCGCGGGCATGGCGCACCCAATATTCGGCTGAGAGCTCACCGGCCTCCAGCGCCCGCCCGGTCACGTTGGAGACCAGCGGAATTCTCGGCTCCTCAAAGCCGATCGCGGCGGCGGCCTCGCGGAACTCCTCGAGCATGGCCTCCATGCGCGGCGAGTGGAACGCGTGCGAGACGCGCAGGCGGCGAGTCTTGCGCCCGTCCTGCTTCCATCTGCCGGCCAGCTCGAGCACCGCCTGCTCGTCGCCTGAGAGCACGATCGAGTCCGGGCCGTTCACCGCCGCCAGCGACACGCGGTCCTCGAAGCCCTCGAGCTGCGCCAACGCCTCCTGCTCGGAGGCCTGCACCGCGACCATCGCTCCGTCACGGGGCAGCGCCGCCATCAGCCGGCCCCGGGCGGCGACGAGCGTGCAGGCGTCCGGTAGCGAGAGCGCCCCGGCGACGTGCGCGGCGACGATCTCGCCGATCGAATGCCCCATGACGAAGTCGGCGTGCAATCCAAGCGACTGGACCAACCGGAACAACGCCAGCTCGAATGCGAACAGACCTGCCTGCGCGAAGGAGGTCTCGTCCAGCAAGCCGCGCTCGGACGAGCTGTTCACCGTGAGCTCGCTCTGATCGTGCTCGTGCCCGGACGAACCATTCGCTATGAGCTCACTCCGACCGTGCCTGCGCTCGGAGCTTTCCTCGCCGAACATCACCGCTCGCAGGGAACATCCGAGCGCGCCGTCCAGATGCCCACAAGCTTCGTCCAGAGCGTCCCTGAAGACCGGCAACGCCTCGTACAGCTCGCGACCCATGCCGACCCGCTGCGCCCCCTGCCCGGTGAACAGCAACGCGAGCGCTCCAGCGTGCTCGCCGGCTACGCCTTCGATCAGCGAGGCAGACGGGGCACCGTCGCGTAGAGAGTCGAGCCCGGTCATCAGCGCCTGCCGGTCCTTGCCGAGCACAACGGCCCGGTAAGGGAATTTGGCACGGTCACCGACCAGCGATAGCCCGATGTCCGCAGAGTCGAGGCTCGGCTCGGCCTGCACTCGGTCGTGCAGTCGCTCGGCCTGAGCTCGCAGAGCTCGCTCGCTCCTTGCCGACACCGGCCATAGCGCGATGTCCAGGCCATGAGCCGGCGTGGTCTGCCGGGTCTGCAGCGCCGGCTCGGGCGGCTCCTCGAGGATCACATGCGAGTTGGTGCCGCTGATCCCAAACGAGGAGATCCCCGCTCGGCGGGGCTCGCCGTTGCGCGCCCACGGCCGCTCGCTCGTCAGCAGCGATACCGCGCCCGAGGACCAATCAACATTGCCGGAGGGCTCGTCCACGTGCAGCGTTCGAGGCAGCAGCTCGTGGTGCATCGCCATCACGGTCTTGATCACGCCCGCCACGCCCGCGGCCGCCTGGGTGTGGCCGATGTTCGACTTGACCGACCCGAGCCACAGAGGACGCTCTGGGGAGCGTGTCTGCCCATAGGTCGCGAGCAACGCCTGTGCCTCGATCGGATCGCCGAGCGTCGTGCCCGTCCCATGTCCCTCAACCGCATCGATCTGCTCCGGGGCCAGACCGGCGTTGGCAAGCGCCTGGCGGATCACCCGCTGCTGGGAGGGGCCGTTGGGCGCGGTCAGGCCGTTGCTCGCGCCATCCTGGTTGACCGCGCTCGAGCGGACCAGCGCAAGCACGCGGTGACCGTTGCGCTGGGCGTCGGACAGCCGCTCCAGCAGGAGCATGCCGGCGCCCTCGCCCCAGCCCGTGCCATCTGCCCCGCTGGCGAACGACTTGCAGCGCCCGTCCGCCGATAGACCGCGCTGGCGGGAGAATTCGACGAACACCGTCGGCGTCGAGAGCACCGTGACGCCCCCTGCCAGCGCCAGCGTGCACTCACCGGAGCGCAGCGCCTGCGAGGCCCAGTGCA
>DATHPT010000005.1:0-16198 GCA_035483615.1 Solirubrobacteraceae bacterium
GCCCTCGGCCACGAGCAGGCTGCCCACTCGCTCGGCGTAGCCGAGCAGCGCGCCGACGAGCGCCTGGCGATCGTCGTCCTCGTCGATCGCGGTGATCAGGGAGCGGTCGAGCTTCAGATAGCTCGGGTGCACGGTGGTGATCTGGCGCAGGCCCGAGTAGCCGGCCCCCATGTCGTCGACCGCGAGCATCGCGCCTCGCTCGAGCAGCGGATCGATGGTTTGGTGGAGCTGGGTTTCGCTCTGCACCAGCGCCTCCTCGGTCACCTCGATGATCAGGCCCGCGAGATCGGCGGGTCGCTCGAGGATGCTCAGGGTGCGCTGGTCGAGCAGCACGGGCGCTGACAGGTTCACCGAGAGGCGCATGCCGGCCGGCCGGGTTGCGAACAGCCGCAGGGCGGCCCTCAGGCAGGCGTGCTCGAGCAGGTCGCGTTCTCCGAACTCCTCGGCGATGGCGAGCCAGTGCAGCGGGCTGTCGGTGCTGCGCCGTCCGAAGCGGGCAAGCGCCTCATAGGCGTGTACGGAGCCGTCGCGGAGGTCCACGATCGGCTGCACCGCCATCGAGAGGCCCTTGCCTTCGATCATGCGATCGAGGGCATGGCGGGCGCTGCGCTCCCCACTGCCGCTGAGCGAGCCACCCTCATAGGAGGAGATCTGACCGGCGCCACCGCGCTTGGCGACGCGCAGGGCTATGTCGGCTGCCCTCAGCAGCGCTTCGCCGCTGTCGCCGTCGCGGGGAGTCTGGGAGATGCCCACACAGGCGCAGATCGGTCGGGGATCCTCCTCGCAGCGCTTGGGCAGAGCGTCCAGCAGGGCCTGGGCGAGCGGCAACGGGTCATCGCCGGCGGCGATCACCGCGAACTCGTCTCCGCCCAGTCGCCCGACTGTGCAAGCCGGGCCGGCGACGGTGCGCAGGCTCTCACCGACCAGCGCCAGGAGCCGATCGCCGGCGGCGTGCCCATGGGCCTTGTTGACGATTCCGAAGCGCTCGAGGTCAAGCAGCAGCAGCGACATGGGGGTGGATTGCGAGGAGCCGTTGGCGGTCCGCTCGAGCACCGCGCGGAAAGCTGCATATGAGAGCAACCCGGTGAGATCATCGTGGTCGGCGTCGTAGCGGGCCTGGTGGAGCAGGCGGTTGAGCTCGCGGGTCAGGCGCCCGCTGGTGAGGAGCAGGCCGATCGTGGTTCCACACAGGGCGGCGTAGTCGAGTGTGAGCGAGCCGCTGCGGAGGATCGGGAGCACCAGTGCGCAGAGCACGACCGTGCGCCCGATCCAGTGCACGCGTCCGCCACGGGCGAGCACACCGCTCGCAACGGCGGCCAGCCAGATGATCCCGATCACGCTCACGCGCTCGGTTTGCACTCCAATGATCAGCAGGCCGGCTATGCCTGACAGCGACTCCTCGGTTCGCATCCACGACAGGCGGGGCGCCAGGAGCTGGACGATGGCGGTGACCGCGATCACCAGGAAGCCCGTCGCCCCGGCGATCGGATGATCCAGCAGTTCGCTGTCGAGGATGATCAGCGCGATCCCCATCAGGCCGAGCCCTGCGCGTGTCCAGGCGGCCGTCCTGCGTGCCCTCAGGACGTGGGCGTCGGTGTGGTAGATCGGCGGCATGTCGTCAAGGACCTCCATGTCCAAGCGTCGGAGCCCACCTGGGGCACGCACATCTTCGACAGATTCATCCGTTCCCTTTAGTTGGGACGCGGGCGTGGCGCGGATCTCGAACCCTCCCGCAGAGACGCCTTCTGAGAGGGCGCATGCAGCGCCTAGCATGGATCCTCTGATGTCGCGAGCGCTCAGCCAGCCCGAGGATCCGGTCGGGGAGCAGCGGCCAGACCCATTGACCGCGCCCGACGAGGCGGTTCCACGTCGTGGCGACGCCGGCGCGGTCACGCTTGGCGACTGCGCCTGGGCGTTCTGGCGCAAACCGTCTCCCCCCTACCTGCTCGGCGCCGTGGCGCTCGCGTTCGGCCTGCGGGTCGCTCAGGGCTCGTGGAGCTGGCGGGACCTGGTGATGGTGGCCGGCCTGATCGCGGTGACCCCGTTCGTGGAGTGGGCGATCCACGTCTACCTGCTGCATGCCCCGCCGTTCGAGCTGTTCGGTCGCCGCGTGGAGATCCTGACCGCGCGGGAGCACCGCGCGCACCATGAGGCGCCGGGTGTGCTCGACGGGGTGCTGCTGCCGGTGTACGGGCTGCTGGTGTTCTTGCCGATGATCGCGCTCATCGACTGGGCGATGTCATTCCCGATCGCGCTCGTGCTGGGCGGCTCGCGCCTGGCGTATGCGACCAGCGCCGTGCTGGCGAGCTTCGCGATCCTCGCGGGCTACGAGTGGAGTCACTTCCTGATCCACACCCCCTACCGTCCCAGGGGCCGCTACTTCAGGGCGATCTGGCGCAACCATCGTTTGCACCACTTCAAGAACGAGCGCTACTGGTTCGGGGTGACCTCGACGGTGGGCGACCGTGTGATCGGGACGCTGCCCGACCAGCGCACGGTCCCGCGCTCCCCGACCGCACGCTCGCTGCACGGCGAGGGCTGACGCGCTCAGGCGCGGTGTTGCTCGAGCAGCATCGTGGCGGCGCTCGCCGGGTCGAGTCGCCGCTCGACGACCTCGTCCAGGAGCCGCTTGAACTCGGCGTCCTCGCGCAGCTCCTCCTCCAGGCGCCGGCGCATGCGGGCGGTTGCGATCGCAAGCACCTCGTTGCGCAGGTTGCGCCCGCGACGCTCCTGCAGGGCGCCTTCGGAGAGGATGTGAGCCCGATGCTCGTCAAGGCGCTCGATCAGCTCGTCGACGCCCTTGCCGTGAGCGGCCTCGGTCCTGACGATCGGCACGCGCCAGCGTGGGTGGGCGGGACTCGATTCGGAGTCGCCGCTGAGGTTGGCGAGCGAGAGCACACCGCGGATCTCGCGAACCATCGTGTCGGTGAGCGGATGGTCGGCCTTGTTGATGACGATCACGTCGGGGATCTCCATGACCCCCGCCTTCAGCGCCTGGATCGAGTCGCCCGAGCCGGGCATCAGCACGAGCACGATCGTGTCGGCGTGGTCGATGATGTCGATCTCGGCCTGACCGACGCCGACGGTCTCCACGAACACGTCCTCGCGCCCGGCGGCGTCGAGCAGGAGCGCGGCCTGCAGGGCGGCCTCCGAGAGCCCGCCGAGCGCGCCGCGGTTGGCCATCGAACGGATGAACACCCCCTGGTCGAGGAAGTGCTCGGTGAGGCGGATGCGATCGCCGAGCAGCGCACCATGGGTGAACGGCGAGGAGGGGTCGATCGAGAGCACCCCGACGCTGCGCCCAGCCTCGCGACGCGTCCTTGTGAGCGCCCCGATCAGGGTGGACTTGCCGACCCCGGGTGGTCCCGTGAACCCGTAGACCGCCGCTTTGCCGGTGTGGGGGTAGACCTCGCGCACCAGCTCCCAGCCCTCGGGCCGGTCGTCCTCCACGAGCGTGATGGCGCGGGCGAGCGCGCGGCGGTCGCCGTCGAGCAGGCGCTGGGCAAGCGTGGGTGGCACGCGGGAAGTATCTAGGAAACTCCTCCCGACTCGCCGCCGGACGCCCGCGGGGTGAGGCGGAACTCTAGGATGCGCGCTCGTGAGAGGACTGACAGAAGCGCGGCGCACGTGGCGGTGGATGCGCGAGCACAACCTGATCAACCGGCATTTCGCGTTGCTGGGAGCGCGCTGGCTGTGGCTGAAGCTGCGCTACGGCAAGCGCTTTCAGACCGACGGCATGTGCTTCATCTGCCCGGGCGTGAAGTTCGAGATCGGCAGAGACGCCACCTTTCGCATGGGCCGCTGGTCGTGGATCGGGCATGACTCGAAGATCAGGGTGCACGAGGGCGAAGTGTCGATCGGCGCGAAGACGGTGATGGGCCAGGAGTGCACGATCTCCGCCTACCAGCACGTGTCGATCGGGCGCGAGTGCATCATCGCCGACAGGGTGATGCTGATCGACTTCGACCATGGGGTCGTGGAGGTGGAGCGTCCGATCCGCCTGCAGGGGATCTACAAGCGCGACGTGAGGGTTGGGAGCAATGTTTGGATGGGTTATGGGTCGTGCATCCTCCGGGGAGTGAGCGTTGGGCACAACAGCATCGTGGGCACGAATGCGGTGGTGACCAAGGACGTGCCTGAGAACGCGGTCGTGGGTGGCGTGCCGGCGCGGGTGCTGCGGATGCGCGAGGCGCCGACGGAGCTTCGCTGGGAATAGTCGCGTTGCGTCCTGGCCAACTTGGCCAAGCAGTGGTTTCCCGTGACCCGGCGCTTGCTGCCTACGGCGTGACGACCCTACCCGGCGACCGCGGCGTGGATCGCCCAGCCACGTTCGGTGAATGTCCAGGCGTTGGCGCTGCCCCTGGTCGGTTGCACGGCGGTGTTCTCGATGACCCCAAGCCGCTCCAAACGCCCAAGCAGCTTTGAGATCTGACCCTGGTCGACCACGCCTGCGGCGTTGCCGAGTTGCCTGTTGGAGGCGCCGGGCTGGGAGCCGATGGCGCGGAGTACCGTAATCGTCCTCAACGTGAGCCGCATCTGCAGCCCTCGCAGCGGGTCGGCCCGCGTCTTGCCGGTCGCGACATAAACAGGAATAGGCTCATCGAGCTCTCTCTTTGCGGTGCTGGCGCCGAGATAGGGCAGCACGATCATGCTCATCAGCGAATTGGTGAGCTCAAGCGGAGAGCGTGTGTCTCCCTTGACGAGACGGTCGTGGAGAACCGAGAGCGCCCCGCCGACCACTCCCTCGGCGGTGAGCGACGGCAACTCGACCCCGCCCTTCACCTCCTCTGCGCCTTCCTCAATCAGCGCGACCGCGGCTGCCAGCATGCGATTGCGTCGTTCGAGCGCGACCGGTCCAGCGCCCAGGGACGCGACCACAATCAAGCGGCCGGCGCTTGGATCCTCTTGTATGAACGAGAGCAGCGCGATCAACCCGCTCCTGACACGGACGCGCCATCTGGCGGAGGGATCGTACGCGGCGACTACTCGCTCTGACACGCGGCCGATGGCCTCATCCAGGGCCGCGAGGAAGCACGCCTCGCGGCCCTCGAACAGCTCGTAGGCCGTGCGCCGCGACACACCTGCGCGCGCCACCACCTGGGCGATGGCAGCATTCGCGAGACCATGCTCGGCGGCGATCTCGGTCATCGCGGCGATCAACCGCCCGCGCTGGATCGCCGCCACGCCCCCGGCGCCACCGCAAAGCGCTTTCGGTCGTTTCAGCGCTGTCCCGTGAGACGATGCCTTCGCGCGAACAGCCATGTCATTTCTTCCCGGCCCGGTTGCTTGCGCCGGAACGGTGGTTTGCCCCAGGAGTCTTCTTGGCCTTGTGCTTGACCTTCTTCTTTGGACAGCCGGTGACCGTGATGGGTGTTGTTTGTTTGATGACGGCCCCGTTCTGTCCGGTGAACAGCGTGGGCATCTTCAGCTCGCTGGCGCACAGGTTTCCGTTGGCGGCGAGCGCGCTGTTGGGTCCCTGTGGGAGCGTGAGTTCGAAGCTCGTGACAGGTTGGTCGGGCACGGTACGGAACGTAGAACTGGTGATCCCCGCTTTGCTGATGAACGTTTCGCCGTGCAGGTCGATCGTGACGCCATAGCCCTCCAGAACGAGGATGAGTTCGGGGAACTTCGCACCACCGTGACTGACGAAGTACGCCGGTCCTGTTATGGGTACGGGCAGGATCGGTGTGATCGCTGTGGCCTGACCCACCCTTGATGCAGCGGGACAGCCTGCCGGGTTGGCCGTGAACTGTCCATAGGTACAGGCCTTTTGCAGTGTCGTAAGCCTGGAGGGGAGTCGCTTGGGCAGGTCCACCTTGACCATGCCGATGTTTGCCTGCGTGCCCTGTGGCGCTTTGGGGTAGGTGAGCTTCACCGCCAGGCTCGCCCCATTCTTGCGCGAGGTCTTCCCGCTGGTTGAGACCTTGAAGGAGGGCTTGAACGCGAGGTTCGCGCAGTTGGCCACCTGGAATGGATCGTTCGCGCTTGATGGGACATCGTCGGCAGGGCTCACGAAGCTCTCTCCGGCGCCGATCACGTTCGCTGCGAAGGTCAACCGGCCGCAGTTGGTCGGATTGAGCGTGAAGTTCGGCCGGTCGACGTAGACGCGGATGTCACGGACGTGAACGACTATCCCCTCGACGATGTGAGGGATCTGGTCGGCCGCGCCGGTGGGGATGCTGACCTGGGCGGTGACGGGATCGATGTTCAACGGGAGGTGCACGATCACGGTGCCGAGATCGAACGGCCCAACCTTGGCGCTGGTGATTGCGACGACCGAGAACGGCGCGCCTTGATACGGACCCGCCATGTACAGCTTGCCAGGCGTGTACGCCAGGACGGCGCCGACGCCGACGCCGACAAGCGTGTGCCCGATTTCGCTTGCGACCGGACACGCCGGGCTCGCCTGCTCTTGGGCTCCCGTCTCGTCTTTTGCGGAAGCGATCTGTGCTTCTGTGCAGAACGGGACACCGGTCAAGTTCGCCGTCACGCCCGGCGGCAGAAGCGACGAGAATCCGGTGATCTCTTGTTCACCGTCGTTGCGGGTGATGCGGATGTCGAGCGGGCTGTAGGAAGCTGCCTGATTGTTGACCGTGCCCGCGATCAGGCCCGGCTTGAAGGGCTGCACGCCGCCGGCTGGGCAGGGTCCGCCGGCGATCCCGCTCGTCACCTGGAAGCTTGCCGTGTCATGCAGCACGGCTTCGGGATTGGCCCACGGGGTCAGCTGCGCGTCGGTCGTGTATGTGCCGCAGGCGGGCGGCGTGACCAACGGGCTGCGCTGACCCTCCCTGAAATGCAGCCGGAAGTGACTGAACGGCAGTTGGGGCAGGTCGTCGAACACACTCACCAGTTGACCTGTCGTCGGGTTGGGTTCGACCTTGCCCGGGAGCTCGAGCATCACTCCCGTTTCGGCGTCCTTGATGACCACATAGAGAGCGAGCAGCGAGCCGAACGGGTTTGCGAACGGAGTGGCCAGGAAAAGCGATCCCTTCAGGGTCTGCTGCAGCAGCGGCGTTTCGACTTCGACCGACCCGATCTTCGATTCGCTCGGGCACCCGTCTCCGGACGGCGAGTCAACCGTTTCGCGCGCCAGGTCCGCCGCGCTGCACGCGGCAAGCCCTTCGGCCAGCGCGGGATTGACCGACATGGCTTCGGGCAGCGCGACTTCCGCCTTCTTGACGTCGGACCCGGCGACTCCCAGCGGCGAGGTCAGACCTTCGTCCTTGATGTCCAGGCCGAACTCCAGACCGGTCGGACTTTCGGCTGCCTGCGCAGTAGGTTGGGCCGAGACGGTCGGATCAAAGCCGAGTTTGTCGCAACCGTACAACCCGAGCGGGTTGCTGGGCTGTGAGTCGTCGTGGGTGAGCACGCTTCCGGCCTGGAAGACCCCACCCCACGATTCGGCCTGAAAGGATGTGAGCAGCGGCCCGCTGCAGGTTCGCGGCAGCGTGAGGAAAGGCCGCTGGGATTGACCCACGGGGCAGTCGCCCCGCGACTCGAATTCCGTCTTGGTTTCCGAGAAGGAACCTTCGGCGAGCGCCAGGCACTTGCCGCGGTAGGGGTCATGGGCCGGATCGGCGGGATCGCCCCAGAGTTCGAGCTTCGAGCCGTAGAACTCGACCGCTTGAGAGATGTTGTGGAGCCTGGCGATCACATTGTAGGGGGCCCGCGGGTTGACACTCAGTTCGATGGTGACCGGCACCGAGACGACGACGAAGCCGATCTTGGCCGCCACGCCCGGCGGGGGCGCCAGATTGAAAACAGGCGCCTCATGAAAGACGCCGCTATGTAGAACCTCTACGGCGACGGCGCCCACGGCCGTGTTGTCGGGACAGTTGGACGGGCGCGCGGTCTGATCGGTGCCGCCAACATGGGTGTAGAAGTCTTCGTCGGCGCAGCGCGGCGTCACGGTGACGTTGCCGATGAAGCCTTGGGGCTGTTCCACGGTGAAGTTCCTGATTTCTCCATCGGGAATCGCACCAAGTTTGGGGTCTTCGCGGGTGTTCAGCTCAAACCAGGTGCTCATCGAGAAGGGATGCGAGCCGGCCTGGGTCGCGGGCGATCCGTCGGCTTCGGCAAAGGTGACATCGAAGCTGTTCAGCGCGAAGCTGGCGCGGGCCGGCGAAGTTGCGCCAGCGGATGTCAGGACGACGGCCAGACATGTCAAAAAGAGGCGCTTGGTCGTCATCGGGCACCAACCCCTTTCCATACGACGGATCCGTGGGCGCTTTTCTGCACTGGCGCCCCGTATCGCTTGCGGGCTCTTGCACGGCAGGCCGCTCTTCGCCGTGGCCGTTTCTGTTTGCAGGCGTGCAGCGCGCGGGTGAGCTTCTGCGCCCGTGTCAGAATCCGTCTCTTGACTGTCGCTCTCGCTGGGGGCGTGATTGCCAAATTACCTTCACCGGAGAAGCTCAGCGATCCGAGCGAGGGGTCGATTGGCGGGACAGGAGGGCTCTGACAGGCTTCGCCTTCGCACGCCGCTCGCGACGGTGCCGGAGTCGGCAGACCGCCGTCGACGCGCGCGTCGTAAATGTCGACCAGGCCTGTGTCCTGTGGAAGCAGGCTCTCGTTTGTGGCGAAGAATGCGTCGTCGCCAGAGGGCGTCGCGTCGATGAACTGAGAGTCCGCGGAACTCTTGCCCGAGGAGATCAGGGCAAGACAGCCGTCATTCGGTGCGCTGTAAGACGGCGATTGAAGCGTGCATTCGCCGGATCCCACCTGCTGCCACTCGTACACGTCCTCGGTGCCATCGGTGTCGCCCGGGACGAGTGCCACGAAGCTCTCAAAGAACAGGCGCTTGCCGTCACTTGACAGGGCGTGGGAGGCATAGAAGGGGCTCGTGCCACCGGGTAGCGTCGCAGCGCTCGGCAGCGGTTCAAGGGCCCCAACCGGTTCGTATTCGCTTCCCTGCGGCCGTGCTCCCGTGCGCAGGCAGGAGACGCAGGTGAGCTTGCCATTGCCTTCGCTGGCGGCATCGTAGATGTAGACCTCGCTGTCGGGCCTGCCGGTCTTGGCGTCGAGGTTGTCATACGGCGTGAGCGGGCGATTGGAAATGAACGCAAGCTCACCGCCATCGGGCGCGACCCTCACCGCATGCAAGGTTGGATTGGGGCTCAGGACTGACGGTATCTGGAGCCCGTTGTTCCCTCTTACGTCTTCTTGTGAGAGCGTGGCAATGAACCTGGTTTCCCCACCGGTGTAGAGATAGAGATTGGGCTCATCCGCCACGCCTTCGCCATTGATCGCTTCCTCCGAGACAAAGTAGATGGAGGAGAGATCGTCGCTCTCGCCGAGCACGCCGAGAACCTTCGGCGCGATCATGCTTGATTCGGAGCTGCTCGCTTGGAACTCGTAAAGACTCCCCAGTTCGCTGTTGACCTCCGGGATCTTGTAGATCGCGGCCGATCCATCCGGAGTTGCGGCGACAAAGTCTGCCGGTTTGCTCGATACCCGAACTGTGCACGCCTTTTCCAGTTCTGTGCATTCGCCCGCGGCCACTACGCTCTGTTCGCGGTCGGGATGCACGCGCAGATACAGCGGGCCCGCGCCCAGGCTCGCTTCGGTCCAGTAGACGTGCGAGCCGTCTTCGGACATCGCATGACGGAGATTGCCGAAGCGCCCTTCGAATGGCATCTCAGGGAGCGCACCCGCCGTCGAGGCTTTCGAGGCGGGAAGACCGTCGGGGAGGATCGCGACCAGGCGCAGATAGCCTTCAGAGGCATCGTAGAGTTGTCCATGTTCGTAGTAGCTGGCGCCGCCGAGGACCGGCGCGTCAGGTGTCAAGTCGTCATACGCCCGAAAGATGGTGTGGTGCCCGTCGGCCGAATAGCCCTGCAATTCAGGCAGGTATTCAGACGGTTCCAAATGAGGAGGCGCGACCGTGGTCAGAGCAGCGTAGGCGCCGGTCTCGTCTTCGCGCCGGTAGAGGTTGGCGAAACCTTCGATCGCACCGGCCGCCAAGGGAGGGTCGCTCTCGTGCAGGACCCATGTGCTGGTCAGATCGGCCGAGAACGCCTTGAACTCGTTGTCGAACTTGGCGCCCGTCACGGTGACGCTTCGCGACGGCGCGATCGCTTCGCTCGACCAAGCTTCGCCGTCGTGTCGCACCGCCACATACTGAGACGTGTAGGGCGCCGAGGACGAATCGGCAAACGCCCCGATCGTCGAATAGGTGAGCGAATCGCCGTCGAGCGCGCTCTGGTCGATTGTGTTGGAAAAGCCGGTGATATTGATTGTGTTCAGAATGCTGTTGTTTCCCTTGTCGGGAGGCGAGACCATCTCATAGGCACGGCAGTCGGGCAAGAATCCGCCCTCCCCGATGCGAAAAGCCTGGTTCGCGCAATCGGTGCGCGGGGGGAAAGGCAGCGGCGCTGTGGTGAACGTGCGATCCGGGCCGAACACCGGCCCTCCACCGCTGCTCTGCGCGACGAAACGGTAGTGATAGGTCGTCTGCGGCTGAAGCCCCCCCAAAAACACACCGGGGGTCCTCGCAAGCCGGTTCACAGGCCCAGAGCCAAGCTGAGCGCCAGGCGCCGCCGGCTGATCCTTACAGTCTCCTTCATCGCAAGGCGAAAGCCCGAACTGCACGTAATATGTCGCGTCATCCCAAAAATGGGGGTTTACTTCGGCGCGCAACTCCGCGCCGTCACTGCCGACCGAGACGGCATACTCGGCGCCCACCGTTGGTGACACCTTCGGCGGCAAGCCCAAGGCAAGCGGCGGAAGGCCATAGAGACTGATGTCGCTTGTAAAAGGGGAACTACCATTAAAACCTGTCAGGTACAGGTCGCCGACCGTATTTGTCGTCATTGCGTTTATGCTCGTTTCGCCGAGCCTGGAGGACGGTCTCGCAAAGGCCGCGGCAGGTGGGATGAGCGCGGTTCCGTCAGGGTCATACTCCAAGACGTACGGTTCCCATTCTTCCAACCCTCCGGCCGGAGGGTTTTCGATCACATAGAGATCGCCCTCAACATCGGTCGTGAGCGCTTCCGGGTGCGCCACTTCCAGCGTTGCCAGCGGTTTCCCGGTAGAGCTGAGCTTGTAGACGTTGGGGACGGTGTAGTCGTTGACCGCGCTCGACCGGCGAAAGTCAATGTAGAGGTCGCCCGATTTGGGGTCGACCGCCAACGCCTTCAAATCTTCGCTGGGCGATCCTTCGGCGAAGGCGAACTGCGAAAGGTAGCTTCCATCGAGCTGGAACTCCTGCACCCTATTCTTGTCGCCTACGTAAACCGTGCCCTGCGGCCCGACCGCGATCAAATCTGTCAAGAACGGCCATGCGCTGAATTGGCCCGGTTCCGTGCCCGCCGTCCCAGCGCCGCATTCGTCGCCGCCTTCCATGTCCGCGAGCGTGCAGACGTCCGTTTTGGCGGTCTTGTTCACTTCACCGCCGAACATGAGCAGGAATTCGCCCGTCGAGGAGAACTTCTCCACGCGCAGGTTTGCGCGGTCGATCACGTAGACGTTCCCGGATGCGTCAACCGCGATGCCTTGCGGAAATTCGCCGAACTGCCCCGGACCATCGCCTTCCAGACCGGTAAAGCACACCGTCGTGCAACTCTGCAACGCCTCGGTCGTTCCATCGGCCACGCCCCAGCCCCACGCTTCCACGAATTCACCCCAAGGGGAGAAAACGTCGATCCTCCCATTTCCGCTGTCGGTGACGTACAGCCTGCCGTCGATCGGACCGGTCGCCATACCGTCTGGATTGAATAGCTGGCCCGCGCCGCTGCCTTGTTCGCCGAACTGCGACAAGAGAGGCGGCGGGGGGTCGGCAAGCCCTCGGGGAGCCAGCACGCCGGCAACGACCAAAGCCAACACGAAACCCACGACGGCACGCTGTGCGATGGCGCGGACATTCGTGAGCTTTGTCGCACCTGGACGCATCCGACCCAGCAGCACGTAGGTGCGATGTCTTGTCTTGTGGTGAAGTGAAAATGCTGTCATACTATGACTCCAGATCTCGGCACGGAAGTCCGCTCGCTCATAGAGGGTCCGCGCGACCCAGGGACGTGCATGTCACCCGAGCCGCGCGGAGAGCTGTTGCGATGCCTATTCCTATTCCGCGGTCACCGCCCATGTACCGAAGCCAAGCGAACCCGCGGAGGCTGCAGTCGTCATCACTGATCCAGCCGTGGAGACGCCGATTTCCGCTTCAGTTCCGGCACCATAGATTTCAGCGCTGGTAGCTGTGAATCCTGACTGATAGGCGGTGTAAATGCAGAGGTTACCCGATTCCGCAGTCGGCGCGGCAGCGGTTCCCACGCACTGGGTAGAGGTTTTTTTGATGTTGGCTCCTACCACTTCTTCGCCAGATGCATCGATAAAGTGAACGTGGCTTTCGCCGAGCAATGCAGTCGACAACGGAATCGTGAACGCGATCGGCACGTAGTACGCACCGCCGGCGCTGGAGAAGCCGAATGACCATGCGCCAGTCTCGGTCTTACCCGAAGGCAATATGCCGCCTGCCGTCCACGGCGACCCTTCTTTCCCGTTGCAGGCTGTGGTTTTCCCGCTGGCGGAGGTAAATTCGGAGCCACCCTGTTTGCTGCATGTGGTGCTCGATTTGAGAACTTCGGCGCTGGTAACGCTGACACCATCTTTGCCATTTTCGCCGGGAGCGCCCTCTGTACCGGCCGCACCAGTTTCCCCTCGAGGCCCAGCCGACCCTTGTGACCCGACTGGACCCGAGGGGCCCGCCACACCCGCGGCGCCAGCCTTCCCCTGAAGCGATTTGAGCACGCCAGGGCTGATCTGCTTCGTCGAAGTGATCAAATATTTCTTGGCAGCATAAGCGCCACCGGTCATTGCGAACACAAGCGCCAACGTCATCGCTACGTTCGCGTACGTCGCACGCTTACGAATCCAAGAGAACATCAACATCCCTCCCATCGGGGTCTACACAGCACGAAGCCGCCCTGGGCATCCGACCCACGACGAGCAAGTCAAAGAGTGAAAGCGCGCTGGACGCGCAGGAGAAGCCGAGCCGGCTGGTTTGACCGGCGTGCCGCGCAGTGCTGCCGCGGCGAGTAGGGCTGGCGCTAGAGGCCCGGCCCGGCCAGAGAGAGAGAGAGAGAGAGAGAGAGAGACGCGTCAGCGACGCTGACGCGTCCTATTACGGACCCATCAGTGACACACGGACTCTCAAACACGTTCATCCCCAAAGAAGACACGCGAAACAAACTCCCTCAAAGTTGCGACCCGGTCCCTCTCCCAAGGTCCCCGTCTAAACAAGTTGGCGTCGACCACGAAGACCGACCAAAACCCGACCTTATGTTTCTTGCCGAGCCAACTGGCAACTCGGCTATTAGGTGTTTATACACGAGTGCCGAACTCTTGTCAACCCCGGTTGTGTAAAAGAGCCGGGCGCAGCTCAAGCTGCGCTTAGCGCTGCCTGTGCGGCGAGTGGAGCCTCGGCAACGTCTGACTCCTCGGTACACGCGGTAGATGCCGCGCCGCGACGCTGAAGAGATTGGCTGTGGATTGACCTGAGGGAAGGCGCCGATAGCTGAGAAGATTGCTTTCAAGTGCTGTGGGATGACCGGGGCCCGCAACATCGACGACGCGCTCGACGATCGGCAGAAACGTCTTGGGATCGACCAAAACGACGAGCCTTGTGTGGATGACGACCCTCCTGCCGTTGGCGTCAAAGCTGACGGGACGGCTTTCGAGCTTCCACAGCAATCGGTCGTCGCGACGCTCGCGACCCACGAGCCTCATCAGGCCTTCGCGGTAGAGCGCACGGTAGAGCGCGATCCCTTCCACTCCTTCAAGAGTGGTGTTACCGAATATCATCCGGAACTTCAAGCTGGGGGGAGGAGCCCCTAGCCGAGGAACCGTGCTGACTTCGAGGCGACCTCGGTACCAAGTTTCGCGGCGTCCCGGCGCGGACGCGGATTCGCTGATGTGGGTTTCGCGCTTTTTGTCGTGGACTTCGGTGAATGTCACGCGCTCTCGTCGCAGTCCCATGCCGGCGTCGTCCCATTCACGCTGACGCAGGACACTTCCGGCCTGAACACCGCGCTCAATATGAGTGACGAAGACCGCTTCGACGATCCCAGATCCCGGCGAGGTCGCCGCATAGGCGGCCGCCGCGACGTTTACCCCGGGACCGGAGGATCCGGAGGAGAGCAGCACACCGGCCACGCTCGCGGCGATGCACAGGGGAGCCAGAGCGAGCGCGCGACGACGCGCCCGTGAGCGCCTGCCAGTCGCTGAGCCCCCATGGCGCCACTCATCAAGGCTCGGTCCGGCAGCATCGTCTTCGATCAGGCAACGCAACCGCTCGGCCGACTCGACCTCGGGAAGCTCAGGCACGGGGTTGGCGGCAGCGAGGCGGGCCATCGAATCGGTGGTCATGAGGGTGTCTCCATCGATAGGGACGGACAGGTGGTGGGGTCGGATCGGTCTTGAGCGAGCGCCTGGGTGAGACGTCGCCGTGCGCGCAGCAGGCGCACACGCGCTGTGGCCGGCTTGATCTGGAGGACCCCCGCGGCCTCCGCCGGCGAGAGGCCATCCCAGGCGATCAGCAGGAGCAGTTCGCGGTCGCCGTCGCTCAGCCGGGCAAGCGCGCCGGCAAGCGCCGCGTCGAGCCCGTTTGCGAGCGCTTCGTCTCCGACCCGCGGGGCGACGGTGAGTCGATCGGAGGTCATTTCCGCAGAGGAGGCCGTATCCGCGGCGGGGGCCATGTTCGTCTCGGCGAGGCGAACTCGTAGGGCGGCGCGCCGACGCTCACCGCGTCGCTGCGTGCTCAGCACACGCCTTGCGACGCCAAGCAGCCATGGAAGCGGATCGACCGGTAGCTCGTCGAATCGCCGCCAGCACACGACGAACACTTCGGCCACGACGTCGTCGGCCATCGAGGCGTCGGCCCGGCGCAGAGCGTATGCCTTGACCGCGGGGGCGTGCTTCGCGTACAGCAGCTCGAAACGCAATCGCCTCTCCACAATCACTATGTGGCCGGACACGGGCGAAGCGTTACGTCTCAGTCTCAGTCGACCGAGCCCGGTGGAACGACCCACTCGCTGGGCTGGCCTGTCGCGGCGGCGATCAGATCGAAGTCCACGTCATAGTGCAAGACCGTCAAGCCGCCGGCCTCGGCAGCGGCTGCAACGAGCAGGTCGGGCAGCTTGCGACCACGCTGGTGCTTGGACGCCAGCAGGCGCTGCACCTGCTTGGCGCGGCGCACATGCTCTGCGGACGTCTCGACCAGCTCAAACGCCTCTACGGCGTCGGCGAGACGGTCCCACTCAGTGGCGTTGCGAGCCGAGAAGCCGATCTCGAGGTCGCTGATCCCAGCGCGGGCCAATTGCCCGTGCTCCACCAGCGGCTCGATCGTCTCTCTGACGGTAGGCTCGCGCAAACGGGTGAGGACGCTGGTATCCAGCAGATGGGTCAGCGCCATGCCTGCTCGCGCGGCGCAAGCTCGGCTTCGGCAAGGGCATCCAGACGCGTCGCAACCGTCGCGGCGCGATCCTCGCCTGCGAGACGAAGCGCACGGTTGACTGTCTCCTTGATGGTGCTGAGGCCGAGCTGGGCCCGAGCGTTGTGCAGAGCCTGCTCATCGATGTCCACCAGATGCTTTGCCATGAAAGCCAGTATATATCATCTAAATTGGATATATACTGGCTTTGTTTGCGACCTCAAGGACCCAGCAGGAGACTCACGTCGGCATGGGCCGCGAAGTTGCGAAGCTGTGTGGTGCTTGCCGCCGGTCCGCCCGCCAGAGCATGCTCGAGCCCAGCGCGGTGAGTCGCGAAACGGTCCTGCGCGTAAGGGACGGCCAGCTCGCGCGCGACCATGAAGGCCCAGTCTGAGGACTGCAGCGCAAGCAGCTCGCGCAGCGCCGCCTCGCCCGCGTTGTGACCAGCAGCAAGCGTTTGCAGCTCCGCCGCACGTGTTGCGTAGGCGATATCGGCAACCGGCGCCCCCGACCAGGTGGACAGGTTGCCGTCCTGGCCCCAGGTGCTCGCATCCCACTCCATGTCCTCCACAGGCGCCGGCTCACGCATGGCGGCGGCCTCGTCCAGGCGCACGAGCGGTAGGCCCTGCACGGCGCACTCGTCCACGACCCCCCTCAGCCATTCGACTCCCTCATACCACCAGTGCCCAAGCAGCTCGGTGTCGAGCGCGCACACAACCAGGCCGCCCCCGGGCATCGGCGCCTCGCCGACGGCTTCGTTGGCAACGCGCAGTCGCT
>DATHPT010000006.1:0-4140 GCA_035483615.1 Solirubrobacteraceae bacterium
AGCGCCTTGTAGAGCGTGACCTGATTGGCGAGCTCCGCCTGGCGGACCGTAACCAGCTCCTGCTGAGCGGAGTAGAGCGAACGCTGGGCGTCGAGGGTAGCCAGGTAGTTGTCGACTCCGGATCGGAAGCGCATCTGCGCGAGCCGGTAGGCGTCGGCGTCGGCCGCCGCCAGGGCTTCCTGTGCGCGGCGCTGGTCGATGTAGGTCCCGCGGGCGCTAAGCGCGTCCGAGACCTCGCGGAAGGCCGTCTGAATGGTGAGCTCGTATTGCGCGACGGCCACATTCTTCTCGATGTGCGCCAGGTCGAGATTCGCGCGGTTCCGACCTCCCGTGAAGATCGGCAGAGTGATCGTTGGCGCGAAGCTCCACGCTCCCGTGCTGCTGCCGAACAGATCCTTCAACCGGTTGCTCGCCGTGCCGCCGGATGCAGTCAGCTGGATGCTGGGGAAGAACGCCGCACGCGCCGCGCCGATGTTGGCATTCGCGGCGCGCAGGCTGTGCTCGGCGCTGAGGATATCCGGTCGATGTGTGAGCAGGTTCGAGGGCAGACCCTCCGGCACCTGCGCGAGCAGTCCCTCGGTGCTCATGTCTTCGGCGGGCGGAAGATCCCCCGGAATCTCCTGCCCGAGCACCAGGGTGAGTGCGTGGGTGGCCAGCGCGAGCTGCCGCTGGTATTGCGCGAGGCTCGCGCGTGCGGCCTCGACCGCGCTCTCGGCCTGGCGCAGGCTCAGGAGCGTCGTAGTGTCGCGCTGGTACATCGCCAGGGTGAGCTCATATGACTCGATCTCGTTCTCGAGCGTCTCCTGCGTGAGCTTCACGAGTGCGTCGTCGGCGAGTACTGTGAAATAGTCCGTTGCCACCTCGGCAACGAGGCTGATCTGCGTGCTGCGCTGGGCCTCGCTTTGGGCGAGATACTGTTCGAACGATTCCGTCGTAAGGCTACGCTCGCGACCAAACAGGTCGAGTTCGTAATTGGTGAACCCGATTCCGGCGGTGTAGTAGTGAAAGGTGGTGGCTGCGCTCCCGCTGGGCACCGCGGTGCTGCTGCCGCCCGAGCCGCCGACGCCCCCGAGCGGCAGCGCGCCATTCGCCGGCAGCCGCTCGGCAAGTCCCGAGCCGGTGGCGGAAATCGCTGGGAAGAGATTGCCACGCTGTATGCGAAACTGTGCCTCCGAGGCCGACACGTTCAGCACGGCGATGCGCAGATTGCGGTTGTTCTCGAGCGCGATCTCCGCGAGGCGCTGAAGGCGTGGATCGGTGAAGAAGTCCCGCCAGCCGATCTGATCAGCGGCGACGCTGGCGGAGGCAGCTGCCGCTGCGTCGCCGGCGTGGGCCGGCCATCGGTCCGGCACCGGGGACTGCGGCCGTTGGTAGTGGGGCATAAGCGTGCAGGCGCTGAGCGCCGCGGCGGCGAACCACACAGTGACGACATGCTTCATGGGCTTACTCCCCTGCGGCCTGCGCCGCCGGCAGATTGGGCACCTCGCCGCCGCGCCGCAGGGATTCGACCAGGCGCAGCACCGCGACGAAGAACGCGGGGACCAGGAAGATCGCGAGCACCGTGGCGGTGATCATTCCGCCCGCGACGCCCGTGCCGATCGCGTTCTGGCCGCCCGATCCGGCACCGGAAGCGATCACGAGCGGCGCGACGCCGAGGATGAAGGCAAAGGAGGTCATGAGAATCGGCCGCAGCCGTTGCCGCGCGGCTTCCGTCGCCGCATCGATCAGATTGCGACCCGCTTCGTGATTCTGCTTGGCGAACTCCACGATGAGGATCGCGTTCTTGACCGCGAGGCCCATCGTGGTAAGCATGCCCACCTGGAAGTAGATGTCGTTGTCGAGTCCGCGCAAGAAAGTTGCCAGCACGGCGCCCACGATTCCGAGCGGAATCACGAGGAGCACCGCCGCAGGGATTGCCCAGCTCTCATAGAGCGCGGCGAGGCAGAGAAACACGACCGCAAGAGAGAGCGCGTACAGGAAAAGCGCCTTAGAGCCGGCCTGCTTCTCCTCGTAGGAGAGCCCCGTCCAGTCGTAGCCGATGCCGTGGGGGAGCTTCGCCGCCAGGTGCTCCATCTCGGCCATCGCCTCTCCGGTGCTTCGCCGGGGCGCCGGTTCGCCCTGGATTTCGATTGAGGAGAGGCCGTTGTAACGCTCAAGCTTCGGCGAGCCGTACGTCCACACCCCGTTTGCGAAGGCGGAGAAGGGCACCATCTGCCCGGTGCCGTTGCGCATGTACCAACTGCCTAAGTCCTGGGGCAGCATGCGCGAGGGCGCATCGCCCTGGACGTACACGCGCTTCAGGCGCCCGCGGTCGATGAAGTCGTTGACGTAGGAGGAGCCCCACGCGCTCTGAATCGTGTCGTTGATGTCGGAGAGCGTGAGCCCCTGCGCGCTCGCCTTCTCGCGATCGACCGAGATTCGGTACTGGGGCTCGTCGTCGAGCCCGTTGGCGCGCACGTGGGCGAGGAGCGGGTCCTTCGCCGCGAGGGCGAGCAGCTGGTTGCGCGCCTGCATGAGGACCTCGTGGCCGAGGCCGGTCTTGTCGATGAGCTCGAAGTCGAAGCCCGTCGCATTACCGAGCTCGAGCGCCGCCGGCGGGGGAAAACCGAAGACCATCGCTTCCTGCGTGCCGGCAAAGTGATGGTTGAAGCGCGCGGCGATTTGCTGAACGCGGTTGCGCTTGCCCGGCCGTTCCTCCCAGGGTTTCAGCGGCACGAAGGCGAGACCCGCGGTCTGTCCATGGCCGCCATAGCTGTAGCCGCTCACCACGAAGACCCCCTCGACGGCCTGCTTCTCCTCGGTCAGGAAATAGCGGGTGACCTCATCAAGCACGCTGAGCGCGTGAGAGTCGGTCGCGCCCGGCGGAGCCGTCACCTGCACGAACATGAACCCCTGGTCCTCCTCCGGCAGGTATCCGCCGGGGAGGCGCAGATAACCGAGCGCTGCGAGGCCGGCCACGATGAGTAGCGCGAGAAGCGCCCGTGCGGGGCGCCGGGTGATTCTCGACACCTGCTGGCCATAACGTGTCTGGCTGCGCGTGAACCAGGTGTTGAACCAGCCGAAGAAGCCGCGCCGCTGCACCGCGCCGTGCTCGGGGCGCTTGAGGAGCGTGGAGGTGAGGGCGGGTGTGAAGATCAAGGCGACAAGCACGGAGAGGATCATCGAGGAGACGATCGTTACGGAGAACTGCCGGTAGATCACTCCGCCCGAGCCACCGAAGAAGGCCATCGGCAGGAACACCGCCGAGAGAACCAGCGCAATGCCGACGAGAGCGCCGGTGATCTGCTCCATCGAGCGCTTGGTCGCCTCTTTCGGCGAGAGATGATCTTCCTCCATGACGCGCTCGACGTTCTCGACCACGACGATGGCATCGTCGACCAGCAGCCCTATGGCGAGCACCATGCCGAAGAGCGTCAGGCTGTTGATCGAGTAGCCGAAGGTGGCCAGGACCGCGGTGGTGCCAAGGAGCACCACAGGGATCGCGATCGTCGGAATGAGCGTCGCGCGCACGTTCTGCAGGAAGAGCAGCATCACGAGGAACACGAGCCCGATCGCCTCGGCGAGGGTCATCATCACGTCCTGCACCGAATGTCTGACGAAGGGCGACGTGTCGAGCGGATAGACGACCTTGAGCTCCGGCGGAAAGGTCGGCGCGAGCCTCGTGATCACGGCTTTCACCGTTGCGACGGTATCGAGCGCGTTCGCGCCGCTCGCCATCTTGATCACGAATCCCGCCGCCGGATCCCCGTTCCATTTGGGGATCGTCTGGTAGTTCTCGCCGCCGAAGCCGATCCGCGCCACATCGCGCAGCCGCACCCGGCTCCCGTTGGGCTCGACACGCAGCAGGATCTCACCGAACTGTTCCGGCCTCTGAAGGTAGGTGGGACCGACGATCGTGGCATTCAGCTGCTGCCCGGCGACCGCCGGCTCCCCGCCGAGTTCGCCGGAGGCGACCTGGATGTTCTGCGCCTTGATGGAATTCGCCACGTCGACGGAGGTCAGCCCGTAGTTGTCGAGCTTCGCCGGGTCGAGCCAAATGCGCATGGCGTACTGCGCGCCGAACAGCTGGAAGTTGCCCACTCCTCGTGCACGGCTTACCGGATCCTGCACGTGCGAGGCAACGAAGTCGGCGATGTCGGA
>DATHPT010000007.1:0-2949 GCA_035483615.1 Solirubrobacteraceae bacterium
GCCGGGGGCTATGCGATCAGGCGCGATCTGTCGTTTTTGTATCGCACGCTGTTCTGGCTGCTGCTGGGCCTGATCGCAGCCGGGATCGTGCTGATCTTCGTGCGCATCCCTGCGCTCTACACGCTGTATGCACTCCTCGGACTCGTGATTTTCGGGCTCTACACGGTGGTGGACTTCAACCGTCTGCGGCGAGCCGGCACCGATGAAGCGATTCCGCTGGCCGCGGCGATCTTCCTCGACATCCTGAACATCTTCCTGCTGTTCCTGCGGCTGTTCGCCAGGTCTTCCTAGGCCAAAAGGCGCTTAGTAGTAGTCGTCAACCGTCATGGACCAACGTGCGGAGTCGTGGCCGCCCGAGACGACCATGCGGTAGAGACCGGGGCCACTTTGGTAGGTGTGCGTCTCGGTTTCGCCTTCACTGAGTTCGAAGCTGCCGAAGCTCGAGCCCTCATCGAGATCGTCCACATTGGCGCTCGGCCCGAAGCAGAAGACCAGCAGCGAGCAAGACCCTTCATAGGTCATCCTGTAGGTGACCTTCCACTTGCTGCCAAGGATGCGGAAGGGAACGGATTCTCCGTCATCCACCCCGGAGAAGGTGGTAAGCGCTCGCCAGCGCGGCGCTGCGGCGACAGTGAGCGCCACGGTCGAGCCTCGCGGTGCCCTCGCTGCCGATTTCGGCGATTGGTGTGTGACGGTGCCGGGCTTTGACCCCGGCGCCGCCGCGACGGTCGCCGCGTAGCGCAACCCGGTGCTGGCCAGAAGGCTCTCCGCGTGGGCGGCGGACTGGCCGACCACACCTGGCACGGTCACAGGCGGCGGTCCTGAACTCAGGACCACATGGACGGCCGAGCCCTTCGCCACGTGAGAGCCGGGCGCTGGGCTCTGTGCAATCGCAATGCCTGTCTGCCTCGAGGAATGGCGGGTGGAGAACTCAGGGCGCACGTGCAGGCGCCGTGCCCGCGCATCGACGCCTCCACGCGGCAACCCACGCAGATCGGGAACCGACGTGCCGGCGGCAGCCTCTGCCAGGAGAACCACCGCGAGGACGCCACCCCCCAGTGCAAGCAGTGCCGCGAGCAGGGCAGCGAATCGCGGACGGCCTGCGCCCGCGCGACGCCCGGAAGGAGGCTGTGATCCAGATCCCGAGCCGGCCCTCATAACCCTGGTCGCCCTGTCTGGGGCTATCACCGTCGGTGCCCTCGCGCGATCGATGGTCGTCGGCTCGACCAGCAACACGGTTGTTCCTTGGATCCCGCTCTCGAGGACTCCATCCACTTGCTCTCCCCTGTGAGCAACGTCGATCTCGCTTGCCTTCAACGGCTCCTTCGAAGGGCGCGCGGTACGTAGCGCGGCGGCCATCGCGGCACCGTCGCTGTAGCGATCGACTGGACTCTTGGCGAGGGCGCGCTCGACCACATCGCGCAGCGCGAACGGCACGTCGGCGGCGAGTCTGGGTGGCTCGTCCTGAACGTGGCGCAGTCCCACCTCGACCGCCGAGCCGTGCTCGAATGGCGGTTTTCCCGCCAGCATCTCGTACAGGACGACACCTGCGCTGTAGACGTCGGTAGCGGGACCTGTAGCTCGTCCCCTGGCCTGCTCTGGGGACATGTAGCGGGGGGTCCCGGCGACGGTGGCCGACAGCGCCTGGGATGTTCCCTCCGCCAGGCGAGCCACGCCGAAGTCGCCCACCTTCACCTTCCCGTCGGTGGTGAGCAGCACATTGGCCGGCTTGACATCGCAATGCACAATCCTCTGGGCGTGGGCGCTGGCAAGCGCATCGCAGAGCTGTTCTGCCACGGCCAGCGCCTCGGCAGGTGTAAGCGCACCGCGTCCCAGTCTCTCGGCAAGACTTTCGCCGTCGATGAGCTCAGCCACGTAGTAGGGACCCTCCTCGGCGTGACCGATGTCATAGATCTGCACGATCCCCGGGTCGCTGACACGCGCCAGCAACTGGGCCTCGCGCTGAAAGCGCTCGACCCAGGCACTGTCCTCGGCCCACCAGGGCTTGATCACCTTTACCGCCACCGGACGGGCAAGGCGGCGGTCATACCCCCGGTACACGCGGCCGAAAGCGCCTTCGCCGATCAGAGCGCGGAGCTCGTAGCGCTCGTCCAGAGCGCGGCCAGAAAGATCAGGCGTACGCAACATCAAGAGAGTATTCAGCGCTCGAGGCCTGTGAGCCGCATGTCTGTGAGTCGCGTGTCTCTGAACCGCGTGTCTGGGCGTCTGCCGCCGCGATGAAAGCTGCCTTGTCTTGCCTGTCTTCAGCCCGCCCGCGGCAGATCGTGCTGCTCGGAGCCGGCGATCTCTCGACCTTGCGCCTGGATCTCGAGATAAATCTCCGTTCGGTGTATCGAAACGCTGGAAGGCGCCTGGATACCTACGCGCACCTTTGTACCATCGCTCGACAGGACCACTACTTCGATGTCGTCGCCGATCATGATGCTCTGTTTGGCCTTCCGCGTCAGAACGAGCATGAGCCTCAGTTCCCCGACTCGATCCAGCTCAGTCGGACTTCAAGTTTAAAGCGGACGCATCGGTCAGACCATCGCCGCATGGGCCGCGTGGACTTCCCTCTGCGATGTCATCTCGTACAAGCTTAGCGCTGGAATGACGATCTGGAGCCAAAAGCTCGTTATGGTTATAGAAGCGAACATGATCGAACTGGTCAAGAGTCCTTCGATGCTGGTTCTCTCCAAAGGTCGCCTTGCTCTTTGGCTGGCTATCTGGCTCATTTTCACGGCGATGCTCTTTGCCGTCAGCGCCCAAGCGCAGGGGACGAACGCCCCCGACGGCGCGGCGGAGACACCGATAGGCGAAGCGGCAACGAAAAGCGATGCCCCTGCTGAGGAAGCTCCGGCCGTAGTCGAACAAGCACCACCCATCGCAGAGGAAGCCCCAGCCACAGTCGAACAAGCACCACCCATCGCTGAAGAAGCCCCAGCCACA
>DATHPT010000008.1:0-3359 GCA_035483615.1 Solirubrobacteraceae bacterium
ACTTCGTCGGCGTGGGAGGGGCGGGGATGAGCGGCTACGCTCGCGCGGCCCACGCCCTCGGGGCCACCGTGAGCGGGTCTGACAAGGCGCGCACGCCCTACCTGGAGCGTCTGAGCCAGGAGGGCGTGCTCGAGGCCCGCATCGGCCACGACGGCGCGAACGTTCCCGCCGGCGCAGACGTCGAGCTCGTGCACTCAAGCGCCGTCTCCCCGCAGAACCCGGAGCGTGTCGCGGCTCGCGAGCGAGGGCTGCCGGACCGTCCACGAGCGGAGCTGCTTGCCGAGCTGACGGCGCTGCGCCGCACGATCGCGGTCGCGGGCGCCCACGGCAAGACCACGACCTCCTCGATGATCGTCCACGTTCTGCGCGAGGCCGGTCTGGACCCGAGCTGGCTGGTCGGGAGCTCGGTCGGCGGGGGGCTCGCCAACTCCCACTGGGCGCCCCCAGGTCGTGGCGACTGGCTGGTGGTCGAGGCAGACGAGTCCGACCGCTCGATGCTCAGCCTCGACGTCGAGATCGCCGTGCTCACGAACGTCGAGCTCGATCACCACGCGACATTCGCCTCGCTGGAGGAGCTGCGGGAGGCATTTCGCGAGTTCCTTGCTCACGCCCGCCGAGCGATCGTGGCGTGGGACAGGCCGGACCTGCTCGCGCTGCTTCCGCCGGCCGCCTCCGGGGCGCAGCAGGAGCGCTCGCTTGCGCACGGCGGGCCGGCCACCTCCGGCGCTGAGGAGGGGGGCTCGGGGCTCAAGGTCGTCCGCTATGACGTGCCGGCGCCCGAGCTGCGACCCGGTGGCTCGAGCTTCCTCTGGCGCGGGGAGCGGGTGCAACTGTCGGTTCCCGGCGCCCACAACGCGCTCAACGCCGCCGCGGCGCTCGAGGTGGCGAGACTGATCGGAGTCGACAAAGAGGACGCCTGTGGGGCGATCGCCGGCTTCGGCGGGGCCGCACGGCGCTTTCAGCGTCTCGGGACGAGCCCACGCGGAGCCGTGGTGATCGACGACTACGCCCATCACCCGACCGAGGTCGCAGCGACCCTGAGCGCAGCCCGCACGCTGCAACCGCGGCGGCTCGTGGCGGTCTTCCAACCACACCTCTACTCGCGCACGGCCCTGCTCGCTGAGGAGTTCGGCCTCGCGCTGGCCCAGGCCGACGTGGTCGCGGTGCTCGACGTCTACCCGGCGCGGGAGCGCGCCGAGGACCATCCCGGCGTCAGTGGGCACACGATCGCCCGCTCGATCGCCGATCGCACCGATGCGGTCGAGCTGCTGTACCCATCAAGCTTCGAGGACGCCCAGCGCGCCCTGGGAGACCTGCTCCAGGACGGCGATCTGTGTGTCGTGATGGGCGCAGGCGACGTCGACACGCTCGCTCGAAGACTTCTGAAGAGAGGTCCAGAGGAGAGCATCGAGGGGCCGGCGTGAGCCCTGGATCGAGGCGCCGCGCCGGCTGGCCCATTCGAGAGGCAGTGCTGTGAGCGAGCGGCCAAGCTCGGTTCGCGCCGGCTTCCCGCTGGCCGGCCTTGCCACCGTACGCACCGGCGGCCCCGCCGAGTTCTTCGCCCGCGCCGGCAGCGAGACGGAGCTGATCGAGCTGCTTGGCTGGGCCACCCACGCCGAACTCGAGCTGAACGTCATCGGCTCCGGCTCGAACCTGCTCATCGCCGACGAGGGAGTCAGCGGGCTCGTGTTGAAGCTCGATCGCGAGCTTGCCACGATCGAGCTCGACGGCACGAGCCTGCTCTGCGGCGGCGGGGCGCGACTGCCGGCCGTCGCGGCCCAAGCGGCCCGGCATGGGCTCTCGGGCATCGAGTTCGGGGTGAACATCCCCGGCACCGTCGGCGGGGCTGTGCGCATGAACGCCAACGCCTACCAAGGCACGCTCGCAAGCGTGCTGCAGTGGGCCCAGGTCGTGAGCGCGTCGGGCTCCCAGCGCCGGACCCCAGCCGAGCTCGGCTTCCGCTACCGCGACTCCGACCTGCTCTCCGGCGAGATCGTCGCAGGCGCCTGCTTCTCGCTGACAGCCTCAGATCCGGCGTCGGTCAGAGCCACGCTCGCCCAGATGCGCGCCCGCCGCCACGAGGCCCAGCCACAGGGAATCAAGACCTTCGGCTCGACCTTCAAGAACCCACCCGGTCCCGCTGCCGAAGGACGGACGGCGGGGCTGCTGCTCGCAGAGGCCGGCTGCAACGGCCTCGCGGTCGGCGGCGCGCGTTTCGCGCCCAAGCACGCGAACTTCATCGAGAACACCGGCGCCGCCACGACCACCGAGGTCGTGCAGCTGATGGCCGAGGGACGACGCATCGTGAGCGAGCGCTTCGGCGTGCAACTCGAGCCCGAGGTCCAGACGCTCGGAGCCGTGCGCTTTCCGTGGGCCGCCTAAGACCCCGAGAACGCCCCCAAATCCATCCACACATTCGTCGCCGCGACCCATGCGGAGAGGTTCCCCGCCGCCGCCACGATCACAGCTCTCAGGCGGCGCGTCCGGTCCCCAGCGCCTCATAGCGCTTGGCCGCTTCCTCGAGGATCGTGAGCATTGCAGGGGTGGCGGGGCTGAGGCGGGCGTCGGTGGGAGCCGCGGCGATCACCTGGCGCACGGGCGGGCTCGGCGCGAGCGCGCGTATGACTATGTCCTCGCGCACCACCGACAGCGCAAGCTCCGGGATCAATGCCACCCCCACACCGGCCGCCACCAGACCCTGAACCGTCTGGTAATCGTCGCTCTCAAACGACACATTCGGCTCGAAGCCGGCCGCGTGGCAGGAGCGCACGACGTGACGGGCGCAGGGACTCGACCGCGAGGTCTGCACCCACGCCTCGCCGCGCAGCTCCTCGAGACGCAGACCACCCTTGGCGGCCAGCGGATGGGCTCGCGGCAGCGCCAGGTACAGCGGGTCTTCAAGCAGCTCCACCCGCGTGAGGCTGTCCTGCTCCTCCTGCGGCGAATCGAACTCGAACAGCAGCGCCAGATCGAACTCCCCGGCGCGCAGGCGCGGAGCGATCTCCTCCGGCTCTCCCTCGGCCAGCGTCAGCTCGATCTCCGGATAGGTCGATCGAAACGTCGCGATCGCAAGCGGCATCAACGTCGCGCCCGCGGTCGGGAACGAGGCCATCCGCAACCTCCCCGCACGCAGCCCGGCGATCGCGGAGAGCTCGGCCTCGGCGGCCTCCAGGCGCGCGAGGATGCCTTCGGCATGCTCAACCAGCGCCTCCCCAGCCGGGGTCAGGCGCACGCCGCGCGCCTGGCGCTCGAGCAGCGTCATGCCGGTTTCGGCCTCGAGCGTCGCGATCTGTTGGGAGACCGCTGACTGGGTGTACGAAAGCGAGTCGGCCGCGCCCGAGAACGAGCCTCGCGCCGCG
>DATHPT010000009.1:0-2551 GCA_035483615.1 Solirubrobacteraceae bacterium
AAGACGACCGCCTCCTAAGCGGTAGATCCAGGTTCGACTCCTGGCGGGGGCATGGGGGCGGATCGCTTATGTTGGTGCGGGTTTGGGGGAGTCGGGCGTCTGGACTGCGTGAGCAGCGCTGAGGTCTTGCGCTCGGCTACCGCCTTTTCCCCGCCCAAAACGTGGCGTTTGAGCGACGGCTTGACCGTTTGATGAGATGGCATGAGTGGAATCCGATTGTGCCGGGTCCGTTGGCGCTTCTGAACAGGCTCATCGAGGTCAGACGGCGCGGCTCTGTGCGCGGCGCTCGCTAACCCTCATCGTCATGTAGGTGGTGTTTGGACTCCGGCGATAGTCGCCGAATGGCTCGCACGGTGCAAATCCCGCGCTCGCGTAGAGCGAGCGAGCTGGCGCGAATGCTTCATGGACCCCAGTCTCCAGGCTCACGTCTTCGAAGCCGCGCTCTCGGGCGACAGCGAGGAGATGGTCAAGCATCGCGCGGCCAGTGCCCAGGCCACGGACATGCTCAGCCGTATGCATCGTCTTCAGCTCCGCGTGCCGATCATCGAGCCGCTTGACCCCGCGGACTCTGGTGATCGCCACGCGTCGAGCACATAGCCGAGATCGAAGCGAAGCCGGCCTCGATTGCCCCGGCCGATCCGTCTGCCGCCCAGCTCGGCTGCGTGTGCGTAGACCCAATCACGGGAGACGCTGAGCGCGGTGGCCACGGCGGCGGCATCGACGAGATCGACGTGCCGTGGCTGCGACGAGAGCAGGTGGGCGACGCGGTCGGCAACGGCGTTGGCAAGCGCCCGCTCCCAGGCGCCCAGCTCCGAGAGATGCGGGCTCGGTGGTGAGGAATCGAACGGTGGGTGTTGCGCGCTTGCCATGGGCGATAGAGGGATCGAGCCTTGCTCGAACCTCTACGTATCGCTGCAAGCGCCTATATTCCCCCGCGTAAATTTGCGAGCGGTCCGCTCGGTAGCGCGCCAGTTCCACTTGGCTCGCGACCGAATGTCGTTGGTTGTCTCTGATCGTCATTAGATTCTCTATCCATGACGCAAAGAGGGACAGCCGACGGACTGGGTCTCGATGAGCGGAGTGCTCGTCAGCCCGAATTATTGACGGTCGGGGAGGCCGCCGCGTTACTGCGTGTGCACCCTTCTTGGATCTATGCTCACGCTCGCGATCTCGGAGGGTGGCGGCTGCGAGACGGTCGTGGTCCGTGGCGGTTCGATCGACGACGCTTACTTTGGCGGATGCGGAGTCTGTGATTCAACTTCCGACAGTTGTCAACCTCAGGCAGCAGACTGACTGCATGCCTTACGTGACGATAGATGGCGTGATGATCGACGCCGCTCGGCTGATGCTCTTGCCGGTCGAGGTGGCCCAGATCCTTCGCGTCGATGAGAAGGACGTGCGCAACATGATCCGCCGCGGCGAGCTCCAGGACGTTTCGTCCGACGGTCGGCGACGCCTGGACCCCGACGAGGTGATCGTCCTCGTCGAAAAGCGAGTGGCTGAGGGCGAGCTCAGTCCGCACGTATTCGTCGAGCTGGCCGCGCTCATAGCTGGGCGTCTGTAGGTCAGGCTGCGACGAGCTGCAGGCGGGCAGGCGCGACGCGGATCGGCTCGGCGCATCGCGGCGTCGGTTCGCCTTCCTTTGTCGTCCATCCTTGCTCTCGGGGCCAGCGTCCGAGTATTTCGGCGAGCTTGTCGCGCATGATGCTGGTGCGCCAGAACGCCTCGTGCACGCCTGGCACCCAGATCCGCCGGTAGTTCTTCCCGAGCGAAGCGTCGACGGGTACCTGCTCGGGCTCCCATGGGCGCTTGTCCCGTCGGGTCGGGATGTGTTCGCCGTTGACCCAGCGTGTCAGCGTGGATCGGGCCTCGAGTCCTGCGACCTCGCAGAACTCCGGGAACGTCAGCCAGTCCCGCACAGCAGCTGGCGTGTCGCTCGGCATCAGCGGTCTGCCGAGCGCGCCGCGGTCGATGGTGTCCCAGTCGACGCGCTCCGCGCCGGGAGGCTCGGAGTCGGAGACAGGCAGCCATCTCGTTTGGTCGAGCCGGTAGAGGTCGAGCTTTACGATCGTGTCCGCCTTCTGTCGGGAGAGCTGGATGAGTTGGTGGGTGATCGCTGAGCTCTCGAGCATGATCTCCTTCAACTCGCCAATCGATGCGACCATCTCGTCCTGTCGGCGCGAGATGCGGGCCATGTCGCTTTCAGCCGGTGGTGGAGGGAGAAGCGCATGTTGACCGCAACTGACGTGCCTGGCTTGAAGGTTTTGCGCGTCTCGCTCGAGACGTCGCTCTTCTTCCTCGATCCGGCGCAGTCGGATCATCTCCCGTTCGTAGGCTTGGCAGTCGGGGCGCTTGCGAAGTCCAGCGTCGGTCGTGAGGATCTCCCATCCGATCTCGGCGACTCTGCCTGACACGACCTCAAGCATCGCCGGTGTGCGTCGATCGCCGTACAGCGCCCGCAGGTCGTTCTCGATGCTGCCGTTATCGAGCAACGCCGCCAATAATTAACCATGAAACCTAGTGGTGCACAGGGTTTTGGCGTTATCGCGAT
>DATHPT010000010.1:0-4655 GCA_035483615.1 Solirubrobacteraceae bacterium
GCCTTGAAACTGGCGCTGCGCGAGGAGATGCTGCGCGATGAAAACGTGATCCTGCTCGGCTAGGACCTCGGTGTGTTCGGCGGCGCCTTCAAGGTGACCAGCGGCCTGCTCGAGGAGTTCGGCGAGCGGCGCGTGCGCGACACTCCGATCTCCGAGAACACGATCGTCGGGATGGGGGTCGGCGCGGCGATGGTGGGCCTGCGTCCGGTGGTCGAGCTGATGACGGTCAACTTCGCGCTACTCGCCTTCGATCAGATCGTCAACCACGCCGCCCACATCCACTACATGTTCGGAGGCCAGGCGCGGGTGCCACTCGTCGTGAGGATGCCTCAGGGCGCGGGACACCAGCTCGGGCCCACCCATTCCCACAGCCTCGAGGCGATGTTCCTGCACGTGCCCGGCCTGCTCGTGGCCGTCCCCTCGACCGCCGCCGACGCCCGCGGCCTGCTGAAGACCGCGATCCGCGACGAGAACCCGGTGATATTCATCGAGCACGAGTCGCTTTACGGAGTACGTGGTGAGGTGGACGAGCACGATGAGCAACCGCTGCCCTTCGGGCAGGCGCGCATTGCTCGCGAGGGCAGCGACGTCACGATCGTCGGCGTCTCGCGAATGGCGCTCACCGCCGAGCGCGCCGCTGTCCAGCTCGCCGCCGAGCACGGCGTCGAGGCGGAGGTGATCGACCCGCGCACGTTGCGCCCACTCGATCTCGACGCGATCCTCCGATCGGTGGCGAAGACCAACCGTTGTGTCGTCGTGGAGGAGGGCTGGCCCCATGGCGGCGTCGGCGCCAATCTCGCCGCGCTGGTTTCCGAACAGGCCTTCGACGATCTCGACGCCCCCGTTATGCGCGTCAGCGGAGCAGACGTGCCGATGCCCTACTCAAAGCCATTGGAGGAGATCGCCTACCCGCATGAGCCGCAGATCGTGAGCGCCGCGCTGAGCCTGCTCGGACGCGATCCCACCGACGTTCCAGCAGCCCCCTCAGCCATCGGCGACGAGGGCGAGCGCGACGCCCTCGAGGATGCGCCCGGAGCCGTTCAGGACGCGATGCAGCAGGCAGGCCTCGAGAGCGAGATCAGAGAGGCGCGCCGATGACCGACGTGGTGATGCCCCGACTGTCAGACACCATGGAGGAGGGCACCGTGCTGCGCTGGCTCAAGCAGGACGGGGAGCACGTGCGACGCGGCGAGGAGCTGGTCGAGATCGAGACCGACAAGGCCGCCATGACCTACGAGTCAGACGCCGAGGGGCTGCTGCAGACCCTTGTCCACGAGGGCGACACACTCGCCGTGGGCGAGCTGATCGCGCGGATAGGCCAGGCGGGCCCGGGTGAGCCGGCCACAGGCCAGGTCCAAGACACCGGCGAGACCCCCGGAGCCGCCGCGCCGCCGGACGGCTCGGCAGAGCAAGCTCCTGCCGAGCAGGCGGCCGCCCCGGCGAGAACACAACAGAACGGAGCGCCCAGCGCGCCGCGGGCACCGGCGGATCCCGAGCGCGGCGGGCGGCCAAAGGCCTCCCCGCTGGCCCGGCGCATCGCTCACGAGACAGGCGTCGACCTGGGCGCGCTCACAGGCAGCGGCCCGGGGGGACGCATCGTCAAGGCCGACGTGGAGGCCTCGACGGGAGCCGCACCTCGCGAGCCGGCGGCGCCCATGAGCGAAAGATCTTCCCCAACCGGGGAGTCTGCGCCACCCTCGGCGCAGCCGGCAAGCCCGGTCGAGGAGCCCGCGAGCTCAAAGGGCGAGAGCACCACCGTCGAGCCCACCCGCACCCAGCGCACGATCGCACGGCGGATGGCGGAGTCCAAGGCCACGATCCCCGACTTCACGCTGACAGCGGACGTCGACATGGAGCGCTGCGTGGAGCTGAGAGCCGAGCTGAAGCTGCTGTCGCACGTGGACGCCCCGACCTACAACGACATGATCGTCAAGGCCTGCGCGCTCGCGCTGCGCGAGCATCCCCGCGCGAACGGCGGCTACCGCGATGGGCGCTTCGAGCTGCACTCACGGGTCAACGTCGGCGTCGCCGTTGCTGTCGCGTCCGAGGATCCAACAGGGGGAGCGCTGGTCGTCCCGACGGTGTTCGACGCCGACACCAAGGCCCTCGGCGAGATCGCCCGCGAGACCCGCGCGCTGGCCGAGCGGGTGCGCGAGGGAGCCATCACGCCGCCGCAGCTGAGTGGCGGGACCTTCACCGTGTCCAACCTCGGGATGTATGGCATCACGAGCTTCACCGCGATCGTCAATCCGCCGCAGGCCGCGATCCTGGCCGTCGGCGCGGTGGCCCAGCGAGCCGTCGCCCACGACGGCCAGCTCGCCCTGCGCCACAAGATGAGCGTCACGCTCGCCTGCGACCACCGCATCCTCTACGGAGCAGACGCGGCACTGTTCCTGGCCCGCATTCGCGAGCTGCTTGAGCAACCGGCGGCGTTGACACTCTAGGCGGCTAGGCTTGAGAAGTTCGATGGCAGACGCCCAGCTCACACACGGCGACCGGCCCACAGGCTCCAGCGGACTGCTGATAAGCAGGCTCGGCACAATCCCCTACCGCGACGCGCTGGCCCTCCAAACCGACATCCAGGCACGGCGCCAGGCCGGGGAGCTGCCCGACACGCTGCTGCTGCTCGAGCATCCGCCCGTCTACACCCGCGGGCGCCGCGCACGCGACGGCGAGCTATCGCTCGGCGAGGATTTCTATCGCTCCCAGGGCATCGAGGTCGTGCCGACCGATCGCGGCGGACGCGTCACCTACCACGGCCCCGGCCAGCTGGTGGGCTATCCGATCATGCGCGTGAGGGACATAGGCGCCCACCTGCGCACGATCGAGGCGACGATCGTCGCGGCCCTGGCGGAGACCGGGATCGACGCTCGCTCGCGCTGCGAGGAGGGGATCGACTTCACCGGCGTGTGGGTCGAGGACCGTAAGATCGCCTCGATCGGAGTGCACGTCTCGCGCGGAGTGTCCACCCACGGGTTCGCCGTCAACGTCACCAACGACCTGGAGCCTTTCACCTGGATCGTGCCCTGCGGGCTGAGCGGCGTGACGATGACCTCTGTCGAGCAGGAGCTCGGCCACCAGCCACAAGGTGGGCTGGATGCGTTCGCGGAGCTTGTCGCGCGATGCTTCTGCGAGGCTCACGATCGCGAGCCGGTGAGTGCGTGAGGGAGGCCAGCACAATGAGGGAAGGCCGCGCATGAGCGAGGCCTCATCCACAGCTGCCCCGCGCGAGCACGTCACCCGCTCGCGCGCTAACCCCGGCGGCATGGACGTGCTGAAGGTGCTCGGCAGCGACGTGCGCCCGCTGCGCGAGCGCAAGCCATCGTGGTTCAAAGTCCCACCGCCCGGCGGCCAACGCTACCGCGAGCTGACAGAGCTGATCAAAGCGGAGAATCTGCACACCGTCTGTCAGGAGGCGGCCTGCCCGAACGTCGGCGAGTGCTGGGAGCGCGGCACCGCCACCTTCATGATCCTCGGCGACACCTGCACGAGGCGCTGCGGGTTCTGCAACGTGAAGACCGGCAAGCCCACCTGGAACGACCCTTTGGAGCCGGCGCGTGTGGCGCGCTCGATCGCGCGCATGGGCCTGCGCCATGCCGTCGTCACCTCGGTCGACCGCGACGATCTCCCCGACAAGGGCGCCTCGGCGTTCGTGGGTGTGATCCGCCAGGTCCGCCGCCAGGCGCCCGACTGCCAGATCGAGGTGCTGACACCCGACTTCCAGGGCCAGGAGATGCCGCTGGCGAAGGTGATCGCCGAGCGTCCCGACGTGTTCAACCACAACGTGGAGGTCGTCCCGCGCCTGTACCCGATCGCGCGCCGCGGCTCGGAGTTCCTGCGCTCCTGCCGGGTCCTGCGCACCGCCGCCGAGCTGGGCGAAGGGGAGATCGTCACCAAGTCCGGGCTGATGGTGGGCCTCGGTGAGACACACGACGAGCTCGTAGCGACGTTCGAGGTCCTGCGCGAGCACGGCGTGCAGGTGCTCACCGTCGGGCAGTACCTGCGTCCCTCCGAGCGCCATCTGCCGATCGTGCGCTACTGGCACCCCGAGGAGTTCGCGGCGCTGGAGCGGGCCGCCTGTGCGCTCGGCTTCGACCACGTGGCCGCCGGGCCGCTCGTGCGGTCCTCATATCACGCAGATCAGCACGTGCCTCAGCAGCGGCCCGGTGTCGGACCGCTAGCGGCAAGCGGATAGTCTCGCTCGATCCCCGCCGGCAAGACCCCACCCCGATGACCCGTGTCGCCGTCCTGGCCATCTCGCTCGCGTTCATTCTCGGGTTCGCGTTTCTGACGATCGGCGGGATCGAGCAGTTCGGCTTCAGCGTGCAGGCGGTGCTGTCCGTGTTCGTGCTCGTGCTGCTCACGGTTGGAATCGTCGGGGCCTTGCGCAATCCTCCACGTCGATGAGAGGACTCTCATGAGCGATTCGCCCTTTCTCGTGCAGGGCCCCAGCTCGCGGCGTGCCCGCGCGGCCGCCCGACGTCGGCGCAGACGCAGGCGCAGGCTGACAATCGGCGCCATCGCCCTCGTCGTGGTCGCCGCAGCGGTGGTCTTGGTGCTCTCGCACACGGACATCACCCACGGCTCCTCCTCGGCGTCCACCGAGACCCCCACACACGCACACCGGACCACCGCACACGCCCAGCCCTCGCTCT
>DATHPT010000011.1:0-3968 GCA_035483615.1 Solirubrobacteraceae bacterium
TGGGTCGCGTTCGCGGGCATCATGATCGCGATCGTCGGGGTTCTGAACTTCATCTATGGAATCGCGGCGATCTCGAATTCACACTTCTACGCGCGCGAAGTCACCTACATCATCAGCGACCTCAACACATGGGGCTGGGTCATCATGATCACGGGCATAATCCAGTTCTGCGCCGCGATTGCGATCTTCGGGCACGTCGAGTGGGGACGCTGGGTTGGGATCCTGACGGCCTCGATCAACGCCATCATCCAGTTGATCTTCATTCCGGCCTATCCCTTCGGATCGTTGGCTCTGTTCGCGCTCGACATCCTGATCATCTACGGCCTGGTTGCCTACGGAGGGCGTCAGGGCAGGACCGTTTGAGCTCGTATACCGACGCCCAGAAAGGTCTTGCACGTCTCGTCAACGGGGAGGAATCGTCATGACATCCGTCACACGAGAGACACAACGCACGCTGGAGGGCATCTCGGCGGGTGAGCTGGACACGCTGGAGGCGGCTGTCGGGCTCCGTGAGGTGGACCTCGCCGCAAGCGGCCTGGATGGGCGCACGTTCGCGCTGGTGAAGATCGCGGCGCTGATCGCGCTGGACTCGCCACCGGCTTCCTATGCGTGGCAGGTGCCCAATGCGCTGGCCGAGGGGGCCACGCCCGAGGATGTCACCGGAGTGCTGCGGGCCGTGGCTCCCCAGGTGGGAGGGCCACGTGTGGTGGCGGCGGCGCCCGAGATCATGCTTGCCCTTGGGCTTGAGCTGCCTGTGACGGATCGCGGCCAGTAGAGCGGACACGCGGCGAATAGAGTGGAGAATGGTGGGAAAGAGAAGCTAAATGTAGGACTGTCGATGCCAGGGGTTACTACTTAGTAGAAATCCGTAGTCGCGACCACGATCTGCGCTGGATCGCGGATGAGCGGCGACGGAGCGAGTCGTAGGTTTGGCCGATGTCGCTTGCCGTCAAGGCCGGGCGTCCGCTTTTCCGCGAGGAGCTAGTCCGACGGCCGCGGCTCCTCGCGAAGCTGGCCGGCGGACGCGAGGCTCCACTCGTCGTGATCTCCGCGCCGGCCGGTTACGGCAAGACGAGCCTGCTGGCTGAGTGGGCAGCGCAGGATGAGCGGCCGAGTGTGTGGCTGGCGCTCGAGGAGTGGCACGACGATCCGATTCGCCTCGTCCGCGAGATCGTGTCTGGCCTGGAGGAGATCGAGCCTTCAGGGGAGCAAGCTCCGCTCGTGAGTGGTCTCGCTAGAACTCTCGCCGCGCCACCATCTGAGCTTGCATCGGTGCTGCCGCCACTCGCCGCGGCTCTGGAAAGTCGCAAGCGCCCGATTGTGTTGATTCTGGACGACGTCCAGACGATCACCGACGCTCGCGCACTGCAGGTGCTTGCAACAGTCGCTGAGCACCTGCCGCAGGGATCGCAACTCGTGCTTGCCTCGCGCACCCGTCCGGCACTGCCGCTGGGCAGGCTGCGCGCACACGGAGCGCTGCTCGAGCTCGGCGCGAAGGAGATGGCGATGACCCCAGCGGAGGCTGCGTCGCTATTTCGGACGGCCAACGTCAGGGTTGGCACCGGCACCGTCACCTCGTTGGTGGAGCGCACGGAGGGATGGCCAGTGGGCCTGTACCTGGCGGCTCTTTCTGCGCGTGAGTCGACCGACGCCGCTGGGGTGCTTGCGCGCTTCGGGGGCGATGACCACGTAGTCGCTGACTACCTCAGAGACGAGTTCCTGGCGGAACTCGAGGAGGAGGACGTGAAGTTCCTGCTCGATGCGTCGGTGCTCGAGCGGCTGTCAGGACCGCTGTGCGACGCCGTGCTCCAGAGAACCGACTCCGCGAGCGTTCTCGACCGACTTGCCCGGGGGGGCCTGCCGTTGACGCCCACCGATCGCAGCCATGAGTGGTATCGCTGCCATCGGCTGTTGCGTGACATGCTGCTCGGCATGCTGCGCCACGCCGGGGGCGGGCGAGAAGCGCAGCTGCGCCTGCGCGCCAGCGCCTGGCACGCTCGCCAGGGCGAGCTGGACTGCGCCGTCGCGCATGCGGTCACCGCAGGAGACGCGCGGCTGGCGGGAGACCTCCTGTGGCAGAACCTGCCTTGCTATGTCACCTGTGGGCACAACGATCTTCTGCAGAGCTGGCTCGCTCGCTTTTCTCCCCAGGATCTTGCCGAGCACGCGTCGCTTGCCCTGACGGCTGCGCACAGCGCTTTGGCGCTCGGCGACCTGCGCCAGGCAGAGCATTGGGGGCTCGTCGGGGCGGCGGCGCTTGCACGAGACTCAGGCGCCCCAAAGGTGGCCTCGCTGCCCGCCGGGGTGGCGCTGATCGAAGCGGCGGTCGACCGACACGGTGTGGCGCCGATGGGTCGGCACGCCGCGCGTGCATATGAGCTCGAGGACAACGACAGCCCATGGCGCTCGGTCTGCTGTCTGTACCAGGGAGTCGCCGATCATCTGACAGGGGACCGCGAGCAGGCACGCGAGCATCTGGAGGACGGCATTCATCGCAGCGCTGTTTCGGCTCCCAACGTGGAGACGCTGTGTCTCTCCCAACTGGCAATGATCACCGTCGAAGAAGGCGACTGGGATCGTGGCGTCGACCTGATCGGTCGCGCGGTCAAGCAGATCGAGCGCCACAGCCTCTCCTCCTATCCGACCTCGGCCTTGACCTTCGCCGTCTCGGCCGATGTGCGCTCTCACGCCGGCCACGTCGACGAGGGCAAGCGCGACGCGCGCAAGGCAGCCCATCTACTTGGCGAGCTCAGTGACTTCATCCCCTGGTATGAGGCAGAGACACGGATCATGCTCGCGCGCGCCGCTTTGAGACTCGCCGATATCCGCGCCGCGCGGACCCTGCTCGCCGAAGCCTCACAGCTGGCCCGTCGCGTACCTGACGCGGTCGTGTTCGGAGGTTGGCTTGATGAGACCTGGGGGCTTGTGGACTCGGCTTCCACCACGGCGCTCGCCGGTCCCGCGATGCTCACAATGGCCGAGCTTCGGATCCTGCGCTTTCTACCTACCCACCTGTCCTTCCGTGAGATCGGCGCTCGTCTGCACGTATCGACCAACACGGTCAAGACGCAGGCCCATGCCGTCTATCGCAAGCTCGATGTCTCCTCGCGCTCGGAGGCCGTCATCAGAGCGGCGGAGATCGGTCTCCTGGAGACCTAGCGCTTGGGGCGCTTCTGCGGCCTTTGGTCGAGGTGCGCTGATATCTCCTCGGCGCTTGCCAGCAGCATCGGTAGGAGACGCTCGATCGTTTGCTCCTCGGTCGCATCGGCCCTTGCGACGGTGATCTCCACGGCGGCGACAACCTTGGTCGAGGCCGAGCTTGACCTGACTGGAGCCGCCACGGACCTCTGTCCTTCGAGGTGGAGCTGATCTGCAATGGCAAAGCCTCGCTCGCGGATCTGATCGAGCTCCCGCATCAGCTTCTTGCGTGCGGTGCTCGCCCGTCGAGAGTCGGGATTGTCGGTTGGGGCGCCCAGCGCCTTGCTCTGTTCCTGGGGAGGGAGATGGGCGAGCAGCGCTCTGCCGACGGCGGTGCTGCTCGCTGGAAGCCTGGAGCCGCGCCCGAGCCTCGCGGAGACTTCACTCTGACCCTGCCTCGAGCTTTTGGCTCGATCGATGTAGACGATCTCCCTGCCGTCGAGCACCGCAAGTCCAGCGGTGCATTCGCTGCGATCGCGTAGGTCTGCGAGATAGGTGTGAGGAAGCCGGCCCAGGGCGGTGGAGTTCAGCGCCGAGCGACCGGGGTCGCTCGCGCGCATCCCGAGCCTGTACTTGCGTCTCGGGCCCTGCTCCAAATAGTCGAGCGCCACGAGCGTCGAGGCATAGCGATGAGTCGTGGGGCGACTCATCTCGAGCTCCTTCGCCAGTTCTGCGATTCCCATCCAGGGCCGATCTGGAGTAAAGGCCCGCAGGATCGCCAGACCGCGCTCGAGTGACTGCGAATAGCGACCCTCGTGGGATGTCGGGAG
>DATHPT010000012.1:0-14069 GCA_035483615.1 Solirubrobacteraceae bacterium
GATCGCACTCGCCATGGGCGGAGCCGCCGTGGCAGCCCGTCGTCCGCCCGCCACCGCGGCGCAGGCCCTCAGATATCCAAACCCGCGAGCCAGCGCGATCTGGGCCGCAGGGTCAGCGGTCGCCTTCGGGGTCTTTCTCACTGCCCTGCCCCAGGCCTCGGCGCACGGACAGGCCTGGGCCTTGTTCGACGCTCGCCTTGGCCTCGTGATCCTGCTCGCCATCTGGGCCGGTCGAAAGCTGCGCACAATCCGACTCTCGCGCAGGAGCGCCCTGCTGACGGTCCCCGGGCTGTTGCTGATCACCGGCACCCTGCTCTACACCACAGCGACGGCCCACGGGAAGCTCTCGCTCGTCTCCGTGTTGGGCTCGCTGTTCCCGATCGTCACCGTCGGGCTTGGAGTGGCGATCTTGCAGGAGCGACTGTCACGAGTCCAGATGCTGGGCGTGATCGCCGCCCTCAGCGGGATCGTGCTGATTGCCCTATAGCCGAGTCTGTCTCGTATGACCTCTCGCCCGGTCTCCCGCCGTGGGCTTGTCATGCTCGCGGCTGCGTCGGTCGGATGGGGCTGCTCAACCACATTGAGCGCTTTCGCGTTGCGCCAGATCGGCCCGACGGACCTGCTCGCGGTCGAGCTTGTCTCGGGCGGGATCGTGATCTGGACGGTCGCGCTGATGAGCGCCAGCCGCGAGTTCGCCACTCCCGATTGGAGGGCCTTCGCCGTGCTCGGCCTGTGCGAGCCCGGGCTGACCTATCTGCTGGCGAACGAGGGTCTGCGTCGTGACAGCGCAGCCACGGCAGCGCTCCTCTTTGCCTTGGAGGCAGTCGTGGTCGTGCCGCTTGCCGCCGTGTTCCTCGGCGAGCGAGTCTCCTCCGGCGTGCTGCTGGCGCTCGGCGTCGGGCTTGTCGGCGCACTGATAACCGCGGGCGGAGCCCGAGAGGGCAGGGACACGCTCGCCGGTCACCTGCTGATCCTGGGCTCCACCCTTGCAGCCGCCTCCTACGCTCTGCTTGCACGTCGCAGCAGCCATCGCGCGCCGGCTCTGGTCGTCACCACCTACCAGTTGCTTGCCGCCACCGCGATCGCGCTGCCGTTCGCGATCGTCTCGCACATGGTGGGCCGCGCCGGCCCACCCCAGGCGGATCTTTCGCACTGGCTCGCCGGGATCGTCGCGGGGCTCGCCGGTGTGGCACTGCCCTTCCTGCTCTACAACCGCGCCATCGTTGAGGTGCCCGCGACCATCGCCGCCGGTGTCCTCAACCTTGTGCCACTCGTCGGCTTCGCCACCGCCGTGCTGTTTCTCGGCGATCGACCCACCCGCCTGGAGATCGTCGGTGGCTGCTTGATTCTGCTCAGCGCCGCCTGGCTGGGTCACAGTGAGACTCGCGCTTCTCTCCCTCCCCAGGCATCTGCATCTGGCTGACAGCGCACCCGTCTGGCGGCCGACATTCCGCCGGCGCCGTCTCAGACGGCGCCGGCGCGAGACTAGCCCGCCTTCGACTCCTCCGCTGGCCCATAGGTGAGGATCGCGATCCCGTCGCCCACAACCCTCGAGTCCGCGAGTCGCAGCCGTTTCTTCTCCGCAGCCTCGCCGAACAGACGCTTGCCGCTTCCGAGCACAACCGGGAAGACCATCAGTCGCAGCTCATCCACGAGGTCGTGCTGCAGGAGCGTCTGTGCGAGCCGAGCGCTTCCGTGAACCACGATGTCCCCACCCGAGCTCTCCCTGAGCTTTGAGACCTCCTGCACCACATCTCCCCCGAGCACTGTCGAGTTGTTCCACTCGGGCAGCTCCGCAGTCGAGGAAACCACATACTTCGGCATGCCGTTGAACTTGTCGGCGAACTCGCCCTCCATCGAGGGCCAGGCGGCTGCGAAGCCTTCGTAGGTCACTCGCCCCAGCAGCAGCGCTTCGGCACCAAGAGCCTCGTCGAGCTTGAACTTGTCGCCCTCCTGGCCACGATCGAACTGGAAGGTCCAACCTGCGTGCTCATAGTCCTCGCCTCCGCCCGGCGCCTGCATGACGCCATCCAGCGAGACGAACTCGGTTACGACGATCCTTCCCATTTCAGTTCTCCTTGTCGCTTTTTCTGTTTAGACCGTCGGTCCGCCAAGACATCATCGCTACCGCTTAGGATCGAGACCGCAAATGACCAATGCCGACGACATGCTGGCTGTGGCCGCGTCCCGCGCCGACCGCCTCGCGGCGCCCGGGCTGAGCCCGGCCCCACGCCGAAAGGTGGCCGTCCTGGCCTGCATGGACACTCGCATCGATCTGTTTCCCATGCTTGGCCTGGAACGCGGGGACGCGCACATAATTCGCAACGCCGGGGGGCTGGTCACCGACGATGCTATCCGCTCGCTGAGCGTTTCCCAGCGCAAGCTCGGCACCCAGGAGATCGTGCTCGTGATGCACGACGGTTGCGGTCTGCACGGCGCCTCCGAGGACGATTTCGCCCAGGCGCTCGCCGCCGACGGCGTGCTGCCGACCTGGAGGCTCGGCGCCTTCGACGACGTCGACGCTGCGCTGCGAAGTGGCCTCGCCCGGCTGCGATCGAGCCCCGAGCTGCCCGTCCGCGATCACATCAGGGGCTTCGTGTTCGACCCCGAGACCGGAGCTTTGCGCGAGGTGGAGGCCGTCCTCGGCTAGATTCGGCTCGCCGTCCCGCCGGCTAGCGAGCGCCGTCGCTGTCGCCGCCGGTCCTCATCCACAGCGCATACCTGTCAAACCCGTGGCGCTCGTAGAAGCGAATCGCATCGTGATTGCCAGACATCGCGTGCAGCGAGAGTTCCGTGACGCCGCGAGCCCCAAGCTCGGTGCGCACCGCATGCAACAGGGCAGTCCCCGTTCCGCCACCGCGCTCGCCCGGCAACACCGACAGCGTCTCGATCTCCCCGGCGCGCTCGCTCAGCGGCCATGTGGGGGAGCCCTCCCGCACATGCACCATCGCATAGCCCACCGGTTCTCCGCCGCGCTCGGCAAGCAGCACGAAGGCCCCGGGATTCCCAAGCCACGCCTCATACTGAGCGCGCCTGCGCCGCCAGGACTCATCTCGTGAGCGCGGGGCCCCGAGCTCTGGCGTGACGCTCGAATGGTGCTCCCGAAGCGCGTTCCACAAAGGCTCGATCAGATCGAGCTCCTTCACATCGATCTGTCGGATCTCGACGCTGGGCACGCATCCTATGAATACCAGTACGACCCCATATCCGTATCCCGTGTACCCCCAACCCGCGTTTGTAACGTTCGTCGCGAACCCGTCCGATGCCACGGTTACGAATATCCCGGTACCCCACCAACCCGCGGACCGCCGTTCCCACGTCGATGCGCCGGAGCCTGCGTCCCCGCTCATCGCCTACCCGAGCCGTTACAGAGAGAGGTCTCAGCCGTGAATGATCGCCCTGTACATCTCATTGTCAGCGAAGACCTGGAGCGCTCCCGTCTGACGGTGTTCTTCCGTCTGCTGCTCGCCATTCCCCATCTGATCTGGCTGAGCCTGTGGGGGATCGCTGCGTCCATCGCGGTCCTCGTGAACTGGTTCGCCACGCTGTTCGCGGGCAGATCCCCAGACTCTCTGCACAACTTCCTCGCGGCCTACATTCGCTACGCGATCCATGTTGGCGCCTACATACTGCTGGCTGCCGAGCCGTTCCCCGACTTTCTCGGCAAGCCGGGCTACCCGGTGGACGTGGAGATCGGCCCCTCCCAGCCACAGAACCGCTGGACGGTCGGCTTTCGCATCATCCTCGCCATACCCGCGCTGCTGCTCGCCGGCGCGCTCACCTCGGGTAGCGCCCGCACCTATGGCGTCAGTTATGGCTACGGCCTTGCCGGCGTGGTCGCCGTGCTCGGCTGGTTCGTGGCGCTCGCCCAAGCCCGCCTGCCGCGTGGCCTGCGCGATGCGATCGCCTACGCGCTCTCCTACTCCGCCCAGCTCGACGCCTATCTGTTCCTGCTCACCGATCGCTACCCCGACAGCAATCCCCAAACCGCGCTCGCGAACCTGCCGTCAGGAGTCCTCGATCCGATCCAGCTGGAGGTTAGCGATGACCTTCAGCGCTCCCGCCTGACCGTGTTCTTTCGTCTGCTGCTCGCCATTCCCCATTTGATCTGGCTCACTCTGTGGGGGATCGTGGCCTACCTTGCTTCGATCGCCAACTGGTTCGTCACGCTCGTCAACGGAGCTTCGCCGCCTGTTCTGCACAGCTTCCTGGCTGCCTACGTGCGCTATCAGAGCCACGTCTACGCCTACCTGTTTCTGATCGCCGACCCGTTCCCCGGCTTCACAGGGCAGGCGGGCAGCTATCCGGTCGATCCCCTGATCGAGGATCCCCGTCCCCAGAACCGCTGGAAGGTTTTCTTCCGCCTGTTCCTCGCCGTGCCCGCGCTGCTCATCTACGGCGCCTACGGCAGCCTGCTCTGGGTGGTCGGGCTGCTCGGCTGGTTCGCCTCGCTGGCGAACGCCCGCATGCCGCTGGGCATGCGCAACGCGGGCGCTCTCGCCATGCGCTACTCGGCTCAAGCCGCTGGCTACCTGCTGCTGCTCACCGACACCTACCCTTACACCGGGCCTGTCGCCTCCGCGCTTCCTGCGCCCGCTCCGAGCCCTCCGCTGCAGCCGCCCTTCGAGCCATCCGTATAGCTGGGGACGTAGTAGCATCGTCAGCTTCGCGCGCCCGTAGCTCAGTGGTCAACGGTTCTCTTCGGGGAGCCAAAGAGCAGCGGTCTTTCAAACCGCAGGCCGCGGGTTCGATTCCCGCCGGGCGCACTTTCCGAGACCCGCTTGGATAGGCGGGTCGGTGTTTTCGGGGCACTACACGAGTGGCGGCTCAGCTCTGCTGTGAGCGGGCGATACGACTCGCGATCTTCCGGGTAGCTGCGGCCACGAGGCCGACCGAGAGCAGCACGATCATGGCCAGGAGTGAGGCGGGCAGGTTGCGTGCGATCGAGGTGATGTTCGCGTGCACGACGCCCGGCACCACCACATGATCGCCGATGAGCACCGGCGCCAGTCCGGAATGGGAGGCCAACTGGATCGTGTGCTGTTCAGCCGGCGTCTGCGCGGTCTGCTGGTTGCCGCCGGCCGTCCCGCCGGCGCCCAGTCCAGCCAGCGCGAGCTCGGCTTCGGTTATCAGCTCCGAGCATCCGCTGTACTCGACCGCCTCGGTCGGCATCTCACGCAGCGCACGGCGGTAGTCGGTTGCGCTGTAGCCGGCGATCGACTGATGCTCGATGCAGCGCCTGATAATCGTCATGCCGACGTCGGCCGATGCGGGGGCGGGCATGACCGCGGCGAGCACGAGCGCCGCCACGACCGCGACGGCGATCGAAGTCCCTCCGTGCCGGCCTGTAACTGGGCGACTCTGACTCATCGGCAGGCGCGTGATATTACCGGCGCTCCCAGCTGGCTTCTGTATTCCGACGCGGTGGACCGATGCCGGTGAGGACTGCCGCATGGGATTTCTGGTTGCAGGCAGGTTTGATCCCCGTCGGGTGCACTACGTCTCCGCCACCGCCCGCCCCGCGATCTCGCTCCCGGCGAACGGCGTGATCGCGATGTACATCACATAGTCGATCAGCTCGGGCAGTCGCTGGGTGCGCCCGTGCAGGATGTACTCGTGCAGCAGCTCGAATATTCCTCCCACGGATGCTTCGCGCATGACCGGCGCCGGCATGTTCGGGTAGCTGTCCTCGGGGCCGATGTCCAGCAGCTCTATGTAGGAGAAGTTGGCCTCGTTCACACGGCCAGTCACATGGGGGTAGGCGATCAGGATGTCCACGCATGCAAGCCTTGCGATCGATGGCTCTGAGGCCAGGAACTCCAGCAGCGCGCTGAGGCCGAGTCGCACGTTCTGAGCCCAGCTGAGCCGCAGGTTCAGCGATCGGTTGATCGCGGCCGTCGCCTTGGCATGGCCCATCTCGAACGTGGCAAGGAACGCCTCCTCCTTGTTTTCGAAGTGCTCGTAGAAGGTCTGCAGGGAGATCGCCGCTTCCGCCACTATCTCCTCGAGGCTGAGTGCGGCGTAGCCCTTCGCGGCGGTCAGGTTCGCCACCGCGTCGAAGATGCGTTCGCGCTGGTTGTGCGCCACGAACCCGCGCGGCAGGTTGTGCTCTCCGCGCGGCAGGCCCCGCGGGGCCCAGCGGGGCGAGGGCGAGAGCGTGCCCGGCGCCCGTCCTCCCTGCAGGTGTCCGTGGCGCCGCGGTCGGGGCTTCTCAGGTATCTCAGGGGGAGTCGGATAGAACGAGGTGATCCATGTGACGATGTCGGGCGTCAGCTTCTGCAGTTCCGCTTTCAGGGATCTGCTCGACCGTTCGCGACGCACGCGCGAGTAGAGGATCGTCCTCAACGCCCCCACGATCGCTCTCGCCACCGGGGTGGGGACCGTGCCCTCGCCCGGAGCTCGATCGAACACGCTGGTGATGAAGGCAGTCAGCTGCTCCGCGTCGCGAGCCCACCGTTCGATCCCGATCGGCCCTGCCGCGCCCATCTCCACCGACACCAGACGTGCCGCGTCGGGCCGATCGCTGGAAGCCTCGAACAGGGCTCGCACGATCGCCTCGATCTGGTCGACCCATTCGTCCTGCGGGTGGTAGGCCTCGGCGATCCGAGCCGTCAGGCGCCCGATCAGCGCGTCATAGGTGGCGAGCAGGCACTGCTCCTTGTTCTCGAAGTGTTCATAGAAGCTGCGCCGCGAGACCCCCGCGCTTGCCACCAGGTCGGAGATCGTGGTGGCGACGAACCCGCGCTCGTTGACGGCGTGGATCGTCGCTTCGTACAGGCGCTCGCGCTGGTCTGCCGCGACCTCCTCGGGAGGGAGCGCCTGCGGTCCTCGTGGAAGGCCCCGCTTGCGAGGCTTGCGTGCTCGAGTGCCGTCGGCCATGCCTATACCATAGCTCTTGACAAGCTGCGTAAAAGATGATTTATATGTGAGCTGTAACGGATGTCTCCAACTCACTGGGAGGTCACTGACGTGGATGACATCAACCTCTTGAATCCCGTGCAAACAGTAGTTCCAGCATGTGGGCAAGTCCGATCTTACGAGCAGGAGGAGGCTATTAGGATCCATTTTTTCGGATCGGTCTACGGACACACTTCTGTAGGCCCCGTACTATTAGCTGTGCGTTATGGCAAATATGGGAGGCGCTGGTTGGACGACTTGTCAAATCTTCGAGCCTGCCCGGCGGCTCTTCGACGCCACTTCACTGCGGCGCTTGGGGCTCCCCGGGGGCGGGTAGAGGGTGAGCGGCGTCTCCGCTCAGGAAGGCTCACCGATGTGGCCCATCGTCTTGGAGGGGTTGGAGCTGAACCTTTGGAAGCCTGGATCGACACGGAGGTTGGATTGACATGAGAGGACTCGCCTGCGAGCGGAAGCTGATGGTTCGCGCGCTTCATCCGCGCTGGCCATATCGCCGCTCGCACAGCCGTCACGATCTGCACTGGCTGGTTCGCGTGCGCCCCCGTCGGCGCTGGTGCCCACGCGGGCGTCGCCATTCTGTAGCCGGCTTCCCCCCTCGACAACGGCGTCCCTACGTCGGTTGAGACCGTTCCCAGCGCGTGGCCGAGGGACACGGCCACGCGCCGGGGCGACTGTGGCGCAGCGCGCGGATGCGCTTGTGACCGCTTGTGACTCCACGGCAGCTGGTCTCGCCGCTAGGATCGCAATCAATGGCGGCAACTTCCGAGAAGAGCAGTCAGCAGTCCTTCGCTCTCCCCGCCGGCGATCGGGAGATCCGCACGCTCTCGATCAACACGATCCGCGGTTTGGCGATGGACGCGGTACAGAAGGCCAACGCCGGTCACCCTGGTACCGCGATGGCGCTTGCGCCGCTCGCCTACACGCTCTACCGGCACGTCCTGCGCGTCAACCCGAACGACACCGCCTGGCGTGACCGCGACCGCTTCGTGCTCAGCGCAGGCCACGCCTGTGTGCTCCAGTACGCCCTGACCCATCTGTGCGGGTTCGACCTGTCCCTCGAGGATCTACAGGGCTTCCGCCAGTGGGGCTCGCGCACGCCGGGCCATCCCGAGCGCGGTCACACACCTGGCGTGGAGATCACCACGGGACCGCTCGGCCAGGGCATCGCAAACGCGGTCGGCATGGCGATGGCCGAGCGCTTCCTCGCCGAGCGCTTCAACCGGCCTGGCTATGAGGTGGTCGACCATCGCACCTATGCGATCTGCTCCGACGGGGACATGATGGAGGGGGTGAGCCAGGAAGCCGCCTCGATCGCGGGGCACTTCGGCCTCGGCAAGCTGACCGTCTGCTACGACGACAACCGCATCACGATCGACGGCACTACCTCGATCTCCTTCGACACCGAGAATCATCTTGCCCGCATGCACGCCGACGGCTGGCACGTGCAGCGCGTCGAGGACTCCGAGGACGTGGACGCGCTGCACGAGGCGCTGTGTGTCGCCCGTACGGAAACCGAGCGCCCATCGTTCATCCTGGTGCGCTCGCACATCGCCTACCCGGCCCCCAACGCGGTCGACACTGCCAAAGCGCACGGCGCCCCGCTCGGCGAGGAGGAGGTGCGCGCCACCAAGCAGGTGATGGGATTCGACCCCGACCTCAGCTTCCAGGTGCAGGACGGTGTGTACGAGCACATGAGCCTGCGGAATGCCGGCGCCGCCGCTCAGCAGGAGTGGGAGCGGCGCGAAGCGGGCTGGCGCGAGCGCTATCCACAGCAGGCCGAGGAGTGGGACCGTGCCTGGTCGGGCCGGCTGGTCGATGGTTGGCAGGAGGCTCTGCCGAGCTTCCCGGCCGCAGAGCAGATCGCCACTCGCTCGGCCGGTCAGAAGGTGATGGCGGCGCTCGGACAGTTCGGTCCCACGCTGGCGGGTGGCGCGGCCGATCTCGTCGAGTCCACCAAGACCCTGTTCGAGGGCGCGGGGGAGTATTCGCGGGTTCACACCGGCCGCAACATCCCGTTCGGCATCCGCGAGCACGCGATGGGGGCGATCGTCAACGGTCTCGCCGCCCACGGCGGGATGGTGAAGCCGTATGGGTCGACCTTCCTGGTCTTCTCCGATTACATGCGCGCGAGCGTGCGCCTGTCGGCGCTGATGGGCCTGCCGGTCGTGTGGGTCTGGACCCACGACTCGGTCGGCCTCGGTGAGGACGGCCCGACCCACCAGCCGGTGGAGCACTACGCCGCGCTGCGCGCGATCCCGCACCTGTGGGTGATTCGTCCCGCCGATGCGAATGAGACGACCGCCGCCTGGCGGGTGGCGCTGGAGCGCGAGGATGGCCCGGTGGCTCTGCTGCTCTCACGTCAGAACCTGCCCGTGCTCGATCGCACGCAGTTGGGAGCGGCGGATGGTCTCGAGCGCGGCGGATACGTCCTGTGGGACTCCACCGGGACCCCCGGTGCAGCAGTGAACGTAGCTGGCGGAGCGCCCGCTGGGCCCGCGCCCGAGATCGTCCTGATCGCAACCGGTTCGGAGGTGGCGCCCACGCTGCAGGCGGGTCAAGACCTGGCCGCACAGGGCACGCGTGTACGGGTCGTCTCGATGCCGTGCATGGAGCTCTTCGAAGCACAGCCCTCCGGCTATCGCGACGGCGTCATCCCGTCCGAGGTCCGGGCGCGCTTGGCCGTCGAGACCGGAGTGAGCATGAGCTGGTGGAAGTGGGTCGGCGATCACGGTGATGTGCTCGGGATCGACCACTTCGGCGCCTCCGCCCCCGGACCGACGGTCCTGAAGGAGTTCGGCTTCACCCCCGAGTCGATCGCATCGCGCGCGCGAGAGTTGCTGAAGCGATAGACGCGCCGGGACACGGCAAGCCGACGCGTCACACTGAGGGGACAACGTAGTGCCAACGCACAGGAGATCTTCAACTATGTCCTCGACCCTCTCCCCACTTCACAGGCTTTCGGCGCTCGGCCAGAGCGTCTGGATCGACTCCCTCTCGCGCGAGTCGATCAGAGGCGGGCATCTGCAGCGGCTGATAGACGAGGACGCCGTTGTGGGCGCGACCTCGAATCCCACGATCTTCCAGAAGGCGATGGCTTCCGGCGAGGCCTACGACGAGCAACTGCGTGAGCTCGATCCAGGCGACGTCGAGCAGGCTTTCTGGACGCTCGCCGAGCAGGACATCAGGGAGGCCTGCGACCTGTTCCGCCCGACATGGGATCAAGGGCTCGGACGCGATGGATATGTCTCGCTCGAGGTCGATCCGCGCCTGGCCTACGACTCGCTGCGGACTTTCCGCGAGGCGATGCGCCTGCACGAGACAGTCGATCGTCCCAACCTGCTCGTCAAGATTCCCGCCACCAAGCCGGGGCTCGCCGCGATCGAGGACGTGATCGCCAAGGGCCATTCGATCAACATCACGCTGATCTTCTCGCTGAAACGCTATGAGGAGGTGGCCGAGTCCTACATCCGCGGCCTGGAGCGACTTGTCGCCGAGGGAGGAGACCCCCGCAAGGTCGCCTCCGTCGCCAGCTTCTTCGTGTCCCGTATCGACACGGAGGCTGACAGGCGCATCGACGAGCTCGATCTCGCCCCGAGCGACCGGGTGGATCTGAAGGGTCGCCTGGCCGTGGCCAACGCCAAGCTTGCCTACCGCCACTACCAGCACATCTTCCAGGGCCCCCGCTGGGACTACCTGGCGAGCAAGGGCGCCACGCCGCAGCGTGTCCTGTGGGCGTCGACGTCGACCAAGAACCCCGACTACCCGGACACGCTGTACGTGGATGATCTGATCGGTCCCGACACCATCAACACGATGCCGGAGGAGACCGTGCGGGCCTTCCAGGATCACGGCAGCCCCAAGCCTGCGCTGCAGGATGGTCTCAGCGATGCCCAGGTCGTGTTCGAGCGGCTTGCGAGCGCCGGGGTCGACTATGACGACATCACCGACACGCTCGAGCGCGAGGGTGTCGAGAAGTTCGAAGCGTCCTTCCGCGAACTGCTCGACTCGCTTGCCTCAAAGCTCGGCTCGCTTGCGCCTGCTTGAGCGGCAGCTACCGGTGTGGTGTGCGTGCTGTGCCTGTCAACCTTGATCTCGTGAGACATCCAGGGGGGAAGCTCGAGGACCGCGCGCAGCGAACCGGGGACTCGCCCGGGCCGCCCGAGGCAAATGTCCCGGAGCCCGGCTCTGAACGGGCAGCATGGGCGACCGCGATTGCGGTGGGCGTACTGGGCGTCGCCGTACTCGCGCTGGTGCTGAGCGGTGTCATCGGGCGGGCCGGCTCCGAGGCCACCGGCGCTGCTCCACCGGCCGTGCTCGCGTTCACCCCAACACCCGCGCCCAGCGCCGCGCAACCGGCTGGCGCGGTTGCGAGCGCCGGCGCAGCAACAACAGCACCGACAGCGGCGACTGCCGGCGCCTCCGGCGCACAGTCACATGCCCCCGCCGGCGCTGCGATCGTCGGCGATCCGTCCGCCTCGCAGGCACACCGCGATCTCGTGTCCTACGAGGCCCAGACGAGCACCCACATACCCGAGCGCTGGATGCAGGGCTTCTATCCGATCTACGCGGCGGCTCAGCGGACGTTCGGGGTCAACTGGCTGCTGATCGCCTCGATCCACAAGCAGGAGTCGGCCTTCTCGACCGCCCCGAGCACCTACAACGGGCTCAACTTCGCTCGCTGCTGTGGTGGCCCGATGCAGTTCAACGTCAAGAATGGGGGCCCGCCCGGGGAATCCGACTCAACCTGGGCGCTCGTCAACGACTCATACCGCTATGGGACGCGTCCTGCCTCCTATGACCACATGACCGCCAGGCATCCCTCGATCTACGACGATTTCGACGCGATCATGGCCGCGGCCCACCTGCTGTCCGCCGACGGGGCCGGCGCCGCGCTCGACGGCACCGCCTGGAATGCGGCCTATGACTACTACGGCCACGACGCCACAGGCGTCACCTACGCCGACCAGGTGCTGGCGCGAGCGATCGGCTGGTCCCAGCACGGGTTCTGCATCAACTGCGGGGTGGAAACGGCACTGGTGGAAGCGGTCCACGCGACCTACGGCGCGCCGGTGGCCGCCCAGTTCGAAACCGCGAAGACAGCAAGGGCCAAGCCGACCGCCAGGTCGATCAAGCGCCGCAAGCACTGAGGGCGCCCCGCCCAGACTCACTGGGCGGGGCGCCCCCTCAAATGCACTAAGCGGCGTCGGCCTGGGCGATGAGCTCGCCCGCAACCCGGTCGGTCGCCGCGGCGGTGCCCCCGAGCAGGCGCCGGGAGAGCTGGGCGCGGCGGAAGTACAGCGGTGCATCGTGCTCCCAGGTGGCGCCGATGCCGCCGTGGACGGAGATCATCGTGCGTGCTCCGTGGTCGAGCGCCCGCCCGCCGACCGAGCGCGCCGCGCTCGCCGCAAGCGGAAACTCCGCCGGCGCTCCATGTCGAGACCAGCCGGCGTAGTAGAGCAGCGAGCGCCCGTTCTCCAGCTGGCGCAGCACCTCGGTGAGCGAGTGCTTCACCGCCTGGTAGGAGCCGATCGCTCGCCCGAACGTGTGCCGCTCCTTGGCGTAGGCGACGGACATGTCGAGCGCTGTCTCCACGCTGCCCAGCGACTCGGCCGCGATCAGCGCCTGCACCAGGTGCCAGGCCCCGGCCAGCGCTTCCTCGTTCGCGTCGAGCACGGTCGCGGGAGCCTGCTCCAGCGTGACGTGCCCGAGTGAGCGGGTGGCGTCGTAGCGGTGGACGTCCTCGACGGACACGCCACCCGCGGAGGCCTCGACGGCGACCCCGACCGGCTTGCCGTCGAGCAGCGCGACGCCGACATACAGGTCGGCTCCGGGAGCGTCCGGCACGAACGCGAGCTTCCCGCTGAGGAGCGCCCCTCCCTTGCCATCGCTCTCTGCCTTGGGTGCGAGGGGCCGCGTGCTGCCGTGCGCCGGGTCCACCGTCCATTCCTCGGACAGATCGCTCGGAGGCATCGTCGGCAGGTAGGCCGCGCGACGCTCTCCACTGGAGAGCGCGTCGAGCAGGCCCGCCGCGGCCGGCGCCTCGTTGAGGATCGCCGTGGCGGGAAGGTGCCCGAGCAGCGCGACGGGCGCAAGCACGCGCCCGCACTCGCCGAGCACGAGCATCGCGTCGAACGCGTCGAGTCCGGCGCCGCCGTGGTCCTCGTCGATCAACAGGCCTGGCCAGCCCGCCTCGCAGGCGGTCGGCCACAGGTCGGGCAGCGCGCTGTCGTTGCCGTCCAGCGCCTCGCGGGCCGCCTCGAGCGTCTTGAAGCGCGAGAGCGCCCCGCGGGCGGCCTCGCGCAGGAACACCTGCTCATCGGAGAGTGCGAGGTTCATGCCGCCGCCTCCGTGTGTGTGCCCGCACGCAGTGGGCGTGCAGGGCGGGATGGTTTCGATGCGTTCATGCCGCAGCTCCTTCCTTGGAGCGCAGCTCCGAGAACGGGATACCCTTGTCCAGGCGCGGCTCGGGGGGCAGCCCGAGCACACGCTCGCCGATCGTGTTGCGCAGGATCTCTTCGGTGCCGCCGGCCGACTTCAGGCCGGGCAGGAACGAGATCATGTAGGCCCACTCGCTGTGCTCGTCGAGCGCGTCCGGGCCAAGCACGTCGGTGATCAGATCGCCGGCTTTGATCGCGCCGTTGACGATCGTGACCTTCGCAAGGCCCGCCTCGGGCCCTGGGATCTGACCTTTCTGCAGAGCGGTCAGCGTGCGGTAGCCGGTGAAGCGCACCGCCAGCAGTTCGCTCGAGATCTCGCCGAGCTGCTTGCGCACCTCGGAATCGCGGCGACCGTGCTCGTCGGAGGCGATGCCCCTGGCGAAGCGCACCGAGTTGTAGCCAAGCCCCTCGCCGCCGAGGCCAATCGTCACGCGCTCGAACATGAGCGTGGTGAGCGCCGTGCCCCAGCCGTTGCCAACCCCGCCGACCACCGCGTCGGCTGGGAGCTTCACGTCATCGAGGAACACCTCGTTGAACTCGGCCTCGCCGGAGATCTGGCGCAGGCCGCGCACCGTCACGCCGGGTGCGTCCATCGGCAGGATGAACATGGTCAGGCCCTTGTGCTTGTGCTGCTCGGGGTCGGTGCGTGCCAGCAGTAGACCGTAGGAGGAGAACTGGGCGTTGGTGGTCCACACCTTCTGTCCGGTCAGGCGCCAC
>DATHPT010000013.1:0-3045 GCA_035483615.1 Solirubrobacteraceae bacterium
CGTCGATCTGCAGCTTGCCGGCTGATCGACACGCCTGACGCCTGCGGCGCCGGCGCCATCACATGATGGTCGCCGACGCCGCCGTGCGTTGGCCACAGGCTGGACGCACCCGAAGAGCTCAGGTGCGTCCAGCGAACAGCGATCTCAGTGCGCGCGAAGCGGCTTCGAGACCGGTTCCTTCTTCATCGGCTTGCCGCCGTAGATCACCTGACCAGACGGTGTCTGGTAGGTCAGCCACGGGATCGTCGGCTTCTGGAAGACGCCGAGCTTCTTGTAGTTGCAGACGCCGTGCGGGAACGTAGCCTGCATCTCTTCCCATTCTGCATCGCTGAAGCTCGGGTAGTTCTTCCGCTTCAGCGGCTGCAGACGGCATTGGCTGTCGTCCGTCGTGATCGATTCGCCGGCCACCATCCGGGGGGTACCCGGGAGCGGCACGACGCTCGTGCCGCAGATGCTGTGCGCCGCAGTGACTTCGCCTGCTGCGTTGTAGCAACGGTCACCGAGTTCGGCGGGCTTGTCCGCGATCACCTTAGTCGGCAGCGGCAGCGCCCGTTCGTCGCTGTACACCGCGTTCAGCCAGCTGTCCATCGCAGGCAGGGCCTGCGGCTGGCAGTTCGCCGACGCCGTGAGGGCGACCGGCCCCTCCCAGATCAGCTGGTTCGCGGCGGTCCCGTTTTCACGTTCGAGACGTGCCCGTACGGCGAACGCGCGGTAAGCGTCGTGCGCCTGTTCGGGGTTCGGCCCGCGGCAGTCGATGATCGCGACCTGACCCATGTTGTTCGTCTCGTTGACCATGCCGCTGCGGTAGACCCGCTTCATCGCCAACGGGTTGCCTTTGTCGCGTTCCGATTCGACCGCGATCGACTCCGAGTTGACGCCGCCGATCTTGTTGTTGACATCGACGAACTCGGCCTGGGTGATCTTGCCTTCACGCAGCGCCGAGAGGCCGTACTGCACCCCTTCGTTGCTGTAGGCCAGTCCGGCAAAGGCGTGACCGAGCGTTTGCTCCTGCGGGCCCCATTCGGATTCAGGCCGCGGCCCGAACACGTTGATCGAGAAGTCGGCCGTGTTGCACCGAATCCCGCCGATGTTGGTCGTCGCGTTGTAACGGTTTTCCGCTGTTGTTCCCGGGCACGCGTGGCCTGGGTCCGCTGCAGAGAAGAACCCTGCGTCAGACAGCAGCGCGTTCGTCGTCCCTGGGTCACCGTCGACGGCTGCCTCCTGCGCAGTCGTCCAGGAGATACCAGCGCCCCATTTCGCTTTCTGGGCGAAGTAGCTGTTCAGCAGGTGGTAGTCCACAACCTGGTTGCTGCTCGACCACGTGTCAGGGAACGAGCACGTCGGCAGCAGCCCCTGGTAGATGCCTGGGTATGCGTTCGCCACCCACTGCTGGGTGAGCGAGCCGCCCGAGCAGCCGATCGCGATCGTGTAGCGGAGCGTGCCGTACTGGTCGATCACGCGCTGCTTGGCCATGTACAGCGACTCAGCCGACGTGACGACGTCGCAGTCGTGGCCGTTGTTGTCCATCGCCGTCGACATCACGACCCAGCCGTGTTCGAGTGCGTACGTGGTCGTAGCGCCTTCGTCGTTCGTAGCCGGCGCGGTCGCGCTTTCGTACGCGACGTTGCAGCTCGCACCGTGGGTCACGAGCATCTTGTGGCCGAACTGAGCCTGTGGGCTCACCGAGCTCCACGGTTCAGCTGGGTTGTAGAGCGTCGAGATCGAGTACTGGTCGCGGTCCTGGTAACCAGTCTCAGTGCGGATGATGTACGGCACCGTGTGGCCGTTGACCGTCAGCGTCGCCACGTCTTCAGGCGGGCTTTCCGGGTTGTACGGCTGTAGTTTCGTCTGGCTCGTCGACTTGTATTTGTACGCGTACGTCGCCGGGCGGTTGCACTGGCTGTCCAGCGAGCCCGCCGGACAGGTCCACGGCTGCACCTGCGGACCTGCGAACAGCGGGCCACCCTGCGGGTGGTTGGTCAGCGTGATCTTCGCGCCCGTGCCATCCGGCAGCTTCGCTTCGACCGTGTTCGGGCCTTCGAGCAGGCCTGTGACTAGGCCGCGCGTGCTCTGTTCTGACTGCGCGGCGAAGGCCGAGCTCTCGTCCTGACCGCCGACGAGCACTGTCACGTTGTGCGGGTCCTCGCCCGTCGGAACCGTGATTTCAAGTAGGGCTTCGTTGTCGACCACGAGGTCCGCGCGGCTCGAAAGGACCTTGATCGTGGTGCTTTCGGCCGCCATCGCAGCCGAGGCGCCGAGCGCCAGCAACAGGACTGCGGCTACCGTCGCTGCAAGCAGCGTCCGAGGCAGCCCCTTCCTCGCTTTCGTGCTCGTAGGCGGGCCCGCGTGTGGGCGCCCCGAGCGGGTTGATACGGCATCCTTCAGCATTGCTGTCCCTCCCCCTGTCCTCGTCTAATCCCTTGATTGGGAACTAAGCGAGATTAAGTCAGCAGCCCCGTGATTCCTAGTGGTGAAGGGGCACCGATTTTGGGGGTTGGGGTGTGGAGGGTCACCCACGTCTGTCCGTATCTCCGGCCGCCGTCTCGCGGTCATCTAGGTGCGACGTCTAAGGCCTCTCGCCGATAGGGCCAGCCAGCCCCAAAAACCTGAGATGGGCATGCAGACGATCGCCACCGCAGCGCTCATGAGGCTGACGCGGTGGGCGGCTCGCACAGCGTCCCAGCGCCCTGCGTGTTCTGCGTCGCCGACGAGGCGCCCGATGATCCACATCAGGGGCGACGGAACGAGAAACCAGAATGCAGTCGCCCTCGGGCCGCGATAGGGAACGCTGGCGAAAACTCGACTCCTGCCGATGGAGCGCAGCTCAGCACGGTAGACGCCGAGGCCGACGGTCGTATGCGCGACGGCCAAAAGCCGCAAGAGGTCTCCGTCGCCGATCGTCTTACGCCTGCGTCGCGTCATCCGCTTGCTCGTCTACGCGTCAGCGACACGTGTTCCAGGCCAGTCCAGGCGAAATCGAGCAGCCGCTCGACGACCTCCTCGCGGGGCACATCGGGATGGTCGTACCACCAAGAGGCCAGCCCA
>DATHPT010000014.1:0-2070 GCA_035483615.1 Solirubrobacteraceae bacterium
CGCTCAATCTCTGCCAAAAGTGTCGCGTTCGCGTTAGAGCAAGTTGATTGTGACATCGACGTTGCCTCTTGCTGCCCTCGAGAAGGGACACCTCTGATGAGCGGCGTCCACCAAGACCTGCGCTGCTTCGCGCCCCAAGCCGCGGAGACCGATGTCGAAGCGGGCTCGTAGAAAGTCAGCTCCGCCGGTCGTGACCAGATCGACTTCCGCCTCGATCGCTATTGAAACCGGTAGCGAGACGCTCGTTTGTAGAGCTTCGTGCTCGAGCGCGCTGATGAAAGAAGCTGACCAAGCGGCCGCCAACAACTGCTCGGGATTCGTGCCGCTGCCGGGAGCGCCGGGAGGGGAAAGCCTGACATCCAGCCGGCCGTCGGAACTGCGGGAAGTGCCGACCCGGCCGCCCAAAGTGCGGGTTTTGCCGGTGTACAGTACTTTCTCGGGGCCAGACATGTGATTCCTTGATGGGACTCCCTGCCAGGCTATTTACTCAGAACTCCCGGTGCGGATCACGTTATGCATTACGAAGTGCCGTTAGCAGTTGTGAGGGGCGTAACAGTTGTGAGGGGCGCAACAGTTGTGAGCAACGCAGAGCCGTATCGGACGATATCCCTCACGAATCCCGCGAGGTCGCTGCCGTCTCGGCGCCCGGGCCCCAAACCAGGCGGCGTCCGGTAGCGCGCGCCCCCCTCCCTGGCCTAGGATGGCAGCCCTATAATCTAGGGACAGGGACCATACGCCATTGTGAGCCCAGGGGCACCAACCAAAGACGTCATATCGTTCGGTCCGTTCAGCTTGATCGCAAGCGAAAGGGTCCTCACGAGGGAAGGCACCCCGGTGGAGTTGGGGGCGCGTGCGCTCGACACGCTGATCGTGCTTTTATCGCGCCCCAACGAAGTGGTCACCAAGCGGGACCTCTTGGCCCAGGTGTGGCCCGGTGTCATCGTCGACGAGGGCAGTCTGCGATTTCACATTGCGAGCCTGCGCAAAGCGTTGGGGGACGGCGAGGAGGGGTCGCGCTATATCGCCACGGTAGCGGGACGCGGCTACTGTTTCGTTGCACCAATTTCGCGGTCCGGTCATCCGGACAAGGCTGCCGCGGCGCATTCGGCCAGTTACACGAGCCCCGCTCTGCCGGGGCGACTCACCCGAATGGTCGGTCGGGTTGAAGAGATTCGCGACATTGCGGCTCGGCTCGCCGATTCCCGGTTTGTCACGATAGTGGGTGCGGGTGGCGTGGGCAAAACCACCGTCGCCGTCGGGGTGGCTCATGATCTGATCGAGACCTTCGAGGGTGCGGTCACCTTCGTCGATCTGAGTACTCTCTCGGACCCCGCCGTGGTGGCGCCCACCATCGCCTCCCTGCTGGGCGTCTCGACCGACGATGCCGTATCCAGTCTAATGGCGTACTTGCGCGACAAGCGCATGCTTCTGGTTCTCGATACGTGCGAGCACCTCATCGAGGCTGTGGCTGCGCTGACTTCGCGGATCTTCGTCGCCGGTCTGCAGGTGCATCTGCTGCTCACGAGCCGCGAGTCGCTGCGAGTCGAAGGCGAGCACGTTTATCGCTTGGAGCCGCTGGCCTGCCCCCCTGAAGGTCCGGAAATTACCGCGGCGTCGGCTCAAACCTTCCCGGCGGCGCAGCTCTTCTTCGAGCGGGCGGCGGCGAGCGGGAGCCGCTTGGCCTTCAGCGACGCGGACGCCGCGATTGTGGCGGGCATTTGCCGCAAACTCGACGGCGTGGCGCTTGCGATCGAGCTGGCGGCCGGTCGCGTCGAGGCCTACGGGCTCAAGAGGACGGCGGCCCTACTCGATGAGCGCCTGACTCTGCGCTGGCCGGGGCAACGGACTGCACAGCCGCGCCACAAGACGCTGCAGGCCACATTGGAGTGGAGTTACGGGCTGCTGTCGGAATTGGAGCGCGATGTGCTGCGGCGGCTCGCAGTGTTCGTGGGCCAGTTTACCCTGGAGGCGGCGCTTGCGATCGTGACATGCCCGGCCATCGATGAGGGGCTGGTCTTCGGCGCGATCGACAGCCTCGTTGCGAAATCCATGGTCGCGGCGCGTCCCACG
>DATHPT010000015.1:0-8417 GCA_035483615.1 Solirubrobacteraceae bacterium
CGCGCTGCCCGCGAGGATTGCGGGCCAGATCGGCGCGGGCCCGTTGCAGTCGCTGACTGTGCAGAGCGGCAGCCGCAGCGCTCACACGCTCGTGGCAATTGTCCTGCAGGCGAGCGATATCGGCGAGCTCGTCGACAGCCCTCTTGCCATAGCTCCGCTCGAGCTGACTCAGAGCCTCGTGGGAATGAGGGGGTCGATCAACCGGATACTCGTGGAGCCTGGGCCCGGTCGTGACCGTGAAGTCGAACGGGGGCTACGGAGGTTGGCGGCAGGGCGGATGAATGTGCGCCCAGCCGATTTCGAGGCAATAGTGTTCGGCCAGGCTGAGAGTCCCACAACACAGTCGACCGAGCTGTTCTCGGCGATCAGCGCGCTCGTCGGATTCTTGTTCGCTTTCAACGCAATGCTTTTGACGGTGCCTCAGCGCCGCAATCTGATCAGCGACCTGAGGCTCGACGGCTACCCTCCGCTGGAGATCGTCGAGGTCATGCTGTTCGACGCGTTGGTGCTGGGAGTGGTTGGATCGGCAATCGGCCTGGCGCTCGGCGACATTCTCTCCCACGGCCTGCTGCAGACCAATCCAGGCTATCTCTCCTTCGCCTTTCCCGTGGGCGCTCTGCGCATCGTGAACTGGCAGAGCGTCGTGCTGGCGAGCGCCGGGGGGCTGCTGGCGGCGATCGTTGGAGTCACCGTTCCGCTACGACACGAGATCTTTGCCCGTCAGGCTCCAGCGGCTCGGCGGTCTGGCGGATCGCCGACCATGAACATGGCGGCTCTGTTGCTCGGCGGTATCGCCGGACTCCTTCTCACAACTGCGATTCTGCTCACAGGGATCACAAGCGTGCCCGTGGCCGTGGCGGCGTTTGTGAGCTTGATACTCGCACTGCTGCTGATTTTGCCGCTCGCGTTCGTCGGGGTCGTGGCCTTGTTCGATTTGATTCAGCGTCCGGTGATGGGCGTCTCGCCGAGGATTGCGGTAATCGAGCTGCAATCGAGCTCCACCCGCGCACGGTCACTTGCCATAGCCGCGACCGGGGCTATAGCCGTGTTTGGAAGTGTCTCGATCGAGGGGGCACGCCAGAATCTGCAGAGCGGGCTCGATCGTGTCTCCAGAGAAGTGACACGTGTGACAGACATATGGGTGTCCCCGGCCGGGAACTCGAACACGATCGCGACGACGCCGTTTGAAGATCGTTTTGGGGGCCTCTTGGCAAGGCTGCCCGGTGTCGCGCGGGTAAGCATCTATCGAGGCGGCTTTCTGGACATCGGTGACCACCGCACGCTTGTGATCGCCCCACCACGGGACGGGGCTCATCCGATTCCGCCAAATCAGATCGTGAGCGGAAATCTGAACATCGCGACTCGACGGTTGCGAGCGGGCGGCTGGGCAACATTGTCACAGGCCATCGCAAGCGCCAACCACGTACGAGTAGGTCAGCCGTTCACATTGCCCACGCCCAACCCGACCACCTTCAGGTTGGCAGCGATAACAACCAACTTCGGCTGGCCGCCCGGGGCGGTGATCCTCAATGCTCGTGACTATGCGCGCGCCTGGGGCAGCGTCGACCCGAGCGCCTACGAGGTGGCTGTCAGAGCGGGAGCGTCACCGCAGACCGTTCAGGGTGAGATCAAACGGGCGCTGGGCCTGCAATCGCCGCTGATGACTCAGAGCGCATCCCAGCGTGAACGGGTATATCGCTTGACACAACGACAGGGACTCTCGCGTCTCAGCGAGATTGCCGCCCTTGTGTTGATCGCCGCTGCGCTGGCCATGGCGGCTGCCATGGGCGCGATGATTTGGCAGCGCCGCCCGAGGCTCGCCGGTATGAAGGTCGACGGGTTCGACCAAGGGGAGTTGTGGCGCGCGCTGTTGTGCGAGAGCGCGCTGCTGCTTGGAGCGGGATGTTCGGTCGGTGCCGTATTTGGCCTGTACGGCCAGATCTTGCTGAGTCACGCTTTGGTGAGCGTTACTGGCTTTCCGGTGGTCTTTGCGGTGGGAATCCCGATCGCGATCGGAATATTCGTGATCGTAACGGCTATCGCGGTGGCGATCGCGGCATTGCCCGGCTATCTCGCGACCCAGGTGAAACCAGCTCTCCAGGACTGATCGAGCTCTCGTCCTGCCTACCCGAGGAAGTCGATGCCGGGTGCAGTCAAAGACGGGAGCCGTATCTCATTCGGCCAAGCCAAGGCGCTGCTGGCGGCGGTTGTTCGTGAGCTGCGCTGGGGACTGCGGGCGGTCTCGAAAGAGGTCGACGTCTGGCGGGGACGGGCGGCCGTAATACCCGACCAGACGATCAGAGAAGACGCTCTCAGCTCCTTGGAGAGCAAGCGAGGCAATACCGACGGCGCAGCCCTTTTCTGGATACTTCCGGACACACGCAGACCACAGTTGTTGCGCCTGCTGGTCACATACGAGATCATGTGTGACTTTCTTGACAGCGTGAGCGAGCGCGGCGCCCATGCAGGGCTGGCAAACGGGCGTCAGCTGCACCTTGCTTTTACGGAGGCGCTGGATCCCGGCGTTCCTATATCGGACTACTACCGTCATCATCCATGGCGAGACGACGGGGGCTACCTGCGAATGCTTGTGGAAGTGTGTCGCGCCGCCTGCGTATTACTTCCCTCATATATGGCGATCCGGCCCACGTTGATACGTGCGGCCACACTGGCACAGGTACAAGGGCTCAATCATGAGCTTGACCCGAAGTTGCGCGATGTCACTTTGCGCAAATGGGTGGCGCAGGAGTTCATGGATCGCTTAGACCTCGCGTGGTATGAGCTCTCTGGCGCTGCGAGCACCTGGATCGCCGTGCTGGCGCTTCTTGCGCTCGCCTCCGAGCCGGGACGTCAACCACAGGAAGCGGTTGAAACATATGCAGCCTACTTCTGGGTGTGCCTGGCGGCGACGGTGCTTGACAGCTATGTGGACGAGGCGGAGGACGTCGCGAACGGAGATCACAGCTATTTCGGGCACTATCCGACCAAAGAGGAGGGCGTGCGGCGTGCCCAGGAGATCGTTGAACGGGCCACACGCGAAGCCAGGATGCTGCACAACGGACATCGTCACACCGTGATAGTGGCCTGCATGGTTGCTCTGTACCTGTCCAAGGACAGCGCACTGACCTCCGAGATGGCGCTGACAAGCCAGATGCTGCTGCGCTCGGGCGGACCACTTGCGGCGCTGCTGGGACCGGTGCTGCGCACGTGGCGGTTTGCCTATTCGCTGCGGGGCGCCTGAGGAGCGCTCGAACTCGTCCGTGGGACCTTCTGAAGCGGCTGAAGGGATTCGAACCCTCGACCTTCGCCATGGCAAGGCGACGCTCTAGCCAGCTGAGCTACAGCCGCGTAAGGCGCATAACTATAGATGAGGGGACCCGCTGACGCTCGGCACCAGCTCGCTCGTCACCAGACCCTGCTCGCGGGTCAGCTCGTCGACTATCTCGAACAGCGTTCCGACACGGCTTGGAGTGTCGATCACGACCGTGACGACCGGCACGTGGCGGCGTATCGAGAGCAGCCGATCGCCGTGGGGGGCATGGTCGCCGTGGAAACCCCAGATCCCCCGCAACGATGTGGCGCCCGCGGCTTTGGCGGTGCGCAAGCGCCTGACAAGCTCCAGGTACAGGCTCCTGCCTTCATGGCGAGCTGCCTCGGAGGCGATGATCGTGAGCTTTTGGTGCGGTTGCGGTTGGCTTTGACCTGTGAGCGGGAGATCGTGAGGGAGGCGCAAAAGCACGCCGTCGCGCTTGCACACACGGACCCGCTCGATCGTGAACAATGGCTCGTGAAGCATCTGCTGGAGGAGCGTGAGCGCAGCCGCGATCCGCTGGTGGTCCCCGACGGCCATCACCATCAGCGGCACGTCGGCGTTGCGTGCGAAGAACCGCGCCCGCCGGCGCTCACCGTGCCGAGTACCGTCGACCCCGAGCAGCACCGTGGCTCCGCCGAGACCGTGATCGTGGAGCACCCGGCACACAGCGGCGAACGCCGGCGCGCCACTCATCCGCTCATGGCGCCCGGTGTAGATCGTCAGCTTGACCTCCTCGGTTGGTGCCGGGGCGAGGCCGCTCGGCTCGATCCCCTCGCCGCAGAGCTGGACACGCTCGAGCGTGACGGGCCCTGGGTGCTCGATCGAGCCCATCTCCGTGCGCAGCGCCTCGATCCGCTCGTGGGTATCGACGGCCACGGATATGAGCGGCAGATCTTCAGAGAGCGTCAACAGACGGTCGCTGCGCAACTGGTGCTTGGCCCCGAAGCCCTGGATGCCTCGCAACAGAATGCTATTGCTGATCCCAAGACGAGCGTGGATGTCCAGCAGCTCATCGGCCAGCAACCGCCCCCGCACACGGCTGCGCTCCCCGAAATAGGTCGTCAGCTTCGAGGTGGTCAGCTTCGCCACCTCGCTGCCGCCAGCCGGTCTGCCCGAGGGCTCTCTGCTCACCCGGCGCCTCCTTCACAGGGGCGCATCACAGCGACCAGCCGATCGACCGGCCGAGGGCTGCTGCGCCCAGCCCCACAACCACGCTCACGAGCACGTTGAGCACTCCCTGCATCAGCTGTCCGTCCTCACCGAGACGGTGGGTCTCGAGCATCCATGTCGAGAATGTCGTGTAGGAGCCGATCGTCGCCGAGCCGGCGAGCAGCAGCGCTTCTCCGGAGAGCGCCAGCCCTGTGAGCAGGCCCAGGACGAGCGCGCCGCTGGCGTTCACCAGCAGCGTTCCCAGTGGAAAGCTCGAGGAGCTGCTCGCCGAGACCGCGCCGTCGACCAGGAAGCGGGCAAGCGAGCCGAGGCTTCCGAGGATCGCCACCGCGATCCACCCGGGCAGGCTCATCCAGGCAGACCTTCGCAGCGACGGGATGGGCCCTTCAAGCGATCGCCCTGACTCGCCGCACGAGCGCGGAGGAGCCGAACACAGCGAGATATCCACCGATCACACTGGCGAGCAGGTAGCCGGCGGCCAGGACATAGTCGTGGCGGTCAGCCATTCTCAGCAGCTCGATCTGCACGGTCGAGAAGGTCGTGAGCGCGCCACAGAAGCCGGTGGCCAGCAATGGACGGCGCAGCGTGGAGACAGGCAGACGCTCCTGCAGGCGGGTCACGAAATAGCCGAGCAGCAATGCGCCCACGATGTTCACCGCGAACGTCGCCCACGGCCACCGTCCCGCACTGGTTGGGAATGCCTGGGCGGCCCCGATGCGAGCCAGCGCTCCGAGGGCTCCGCCGCAGGCGATTGCCAGCAGCTCGAGGTGGTCGACGTCCCGACGGGAGGCTTTTTGGATGTCACTCATGGCGGCTGTCGCTGTCCCTGACTGGCCCGTCCAGCGCGGTGAGCCGCACCCTACTCGGCGAGCCAGCCGGGACCGTGCCCCTCGTGTCTGCGACGGCTGGCACGTAGCGTCCGCCGTCGCCACGCACGAGCAGTCCCTGCAGCTCGAGCTCGGCAAGGCTCAATGCGATGTCGTCGCTCGACTCCGATCCGTGCCCGGTGAGCTTCGCGAGCGTGTCCCGGCCATCGCCCACCCGATCGAGCACCCTCTGAAGCGGCGGCCCGAGTCCTGCTCCCAACTCCCTATCGGGATGCCCGCCGGCGCCGTAGAGCAGATCGAGGGCATCCCACGGATCTCGCACCAGCGATGCGCCCTCCATCAGCAGCCCGTTCGCTCCCCTCGATGCCGGCGAGCTGACGCGTCCCGGCACAGCGGCCACTCTCCGGCCGAGTCTCTGTGCGATGCGCGCGCACGCAAGTTCGTGCTGATCCTCTCCCGCCTCGACCACGATCACCATTTCAGCGAGCAGGGCGAGTGTGCGAGCGCAGGCTCGCACACCCCAGCGGGGAGCATGTGAGCTGAGAGGCGTCTCGGATATCGCACAACCGCAATCGAGGATCCGACGGTACAGCGCCTCGCACCACGCAGGCGAGCAGCGTCTCAGACCGCCGGCCATCACCGTCAAGGTCCCTTGGCGGGACTCGAGCGCCCCTGTGTGCACCGCCCTTGGAATGCCTTCGCCGAACCCGCCGATGACGGTCACGCCCGAGGCCGCCAAGCCGCGGGCCAGAGCGTGGGCGCTCTGCATCCCATAGTCGGTGGCTCGAGCGCTCCCGACGATTGCGACAACGGCCCCTCCGAGCATTTCCCTCATGCGGTCGATCCCGCCCCGCACACCGAGCATCCGCGGCGCCAGATCCCGGTCGCGCAGACGCTCCGGGTACGCGCCACGATGACGGCAGATCGTTTGCACGTCCGCTTGGTGACCTGTCCTCTCGGGCTTCCAACGGGCATATGCGTCATGCAGCTCAGAGCTTCGTCGACCGCCGACCGCGTCGATCAGCTCCCGGTCCGGCAGTTCCAGAAGATCCCAAAAGCGCGAAAGGTCGCGCGCACGAAAGTCCAGCCCTACGCCCAGCTTCGCCAGCAGCCAGTCACGCCGGGCGCATTGCCGACAGGCTTCGCTCATGCCGCGCGCCGGCTCGAGAGACCGACCTCCGGTCGCAGTGAGAGTGCTCTCGCGAGATGCCTGGAGCCGACCTGGCTGCTGCAGTCGAGATCGGCGACGGTGCGTGCCACGCGCAGCGCCCGATGCTGTCCCCGGGCGCTGAGCGATCCACGCTCTCGCCAGCGCGCGAACAACCTCGTCGCCGCCTCATCGAGCTTCACGTGCGCGCGCAGCATGCGCGCATCCATCTGCGAGTTCACGAGAACCCCCTCGGGCCGCAGTCGAGCCGCCTGACGTTCGCGTGCTTCTAGCACCAGCTCGCGAGCCCGAGCCGAGCTCGTCCCAGCTTCGCGACTCTCAGGGTCAGAGGTGTCGTGCTCCATGCTCACGAGCAGATCAATGCGGTCGAGCAGCGGTCCGCTCAGACGGCGGTGATGGCGAGCGAGATCGGCTTCGCTGCATCTGCAACGCTCCTGCTGACCCGCGTGCCCGCAGGGGCACGGGTTCGTGGCCGCGACCAGCATGAACCGCGAGGGGTACACGGTGGAGTGCCGTGCTCTTACGATCGCCACCCGCCCGTCCTCGAGCGGCTGGCGCAACGCCTCCAGTGTGGGGCGAGCGAACTCGGAGAGCTCGTCGAGAAACAGCACTCCATTGTGAGCCAGCACGACCTCTCCCACCCATCCACGTCGCGCGCCGCCAATCAGGCCGGCCGTCGTGATCGAGTGGTGCGGTGCCCGAAACGGCCGCTCTGAGATCAGACCCTCGCCGTCGAGCCTCCCGGTGGCGCTGTGGATGCGCATCACCTCGATCGCCTCCGCCCGCTCCAGCGGCGGCAGGATCGAGGGCAGCCTTTGCGCAAGCATCGTCTTTCCCGTCCCTGGTGGCCCGCTGAGCAGGCTGTTGTGAGCGCCGGCCGCCGCGATCGTCAGCGCCCGTACAGCCTCGGGCTGGCCTCGGACATCGCCGAGGTCCACCCGCGGGCGCCCGCCGTCCCGTGATCGCGGCCTCTCGCGCGCCGGGACGGGGTCGCCCGCAGCGCCCGAGAGGATGCGCACCGCACTTGTGAGGTGTTCTGCCACCGCGATGCGAAGGCCCTCCACGAGCAGCGCCTCGTGAGCGCGCGATGGGCCCAGCACGAGCATCCCCAACCCAGCCTTCATCGTCGCCTCAGCGATGGCAAGCGTGCCGTGGACCCCGCGCACGCCACCGTCGAGCGACAGCTCTCCAAGCAAAGCATGCGTATCGAGCAGGTCCCCCGGAATCTGCTCGCTGGCGGCCAGCACACCGCAGGCAAGCGCCAGGTCGAACCCGGGCCCCGCCTTCGGCACATCGGCGGGCGCGAGGTTCGCTGTGATGCGACGAGCCGGGAACTCGTATCCCGAGTTCAATATGGCTGAGTGGACGCGGTCGCGCGCCTCACGCACGGCGGCGTCAGCCAGGCCGACGATCGCGAATGCCGGCAAGCCCGGCCGGATGTCGACCTCAACGGTCACCGCCCGTGCATGGAGCCCTTCGATCGTGAACGTGCGCGCCCGAGCGAGCATATTGTGCCTCCCTTCGCAGTGGTCAGGCGAGGCACCCAAGCTATGTCGTGGTTGGGACGGTATTCGTCGCGCGTGCCCTACAGGCCCGGCGGGTGGCGCACGACGTACCCCGCGGTGGAGGTCATCGAGTCAGACCAGCGCGTGCCCGTCTCCTGCTGGGCGACGGTGTCAAAGCGCCGTCCGTCGATCACCATCCAGGCGTGTTCGGCGTTCGCATAGATCGTGATGTGGCTGCCCGGGCCTGGATCGCCATATGACTCGAGCGCGCTCGAGTCCTCCGGGGAGCTGAGCAGGCCACCGCCGTGCAGGGCGTAGGAGACCGAGCCGGAGCAGTCATAGCCAGTTGACTGGAACGAGCCATGGCCACCTCCGAACACATACGGCCTGGTCGCTATTTCATCGGCCGCAGCGATCACCTCCTGCACGACGCT
>DATHPT010000016.1:0-2667 GCA_035483615.1 Solirubrobacteraceae bacterium
CCTGCCCGAGTGGCGAGTCGGCCCTGCCCGAGTGGCGAGTCGGCCCTGCCCGAGTGGCGAGTCGGCCTGCCCGAGTGGCGACTGTGAGCACTTCGCCCGCGCCCGCGAAGACGAGCGACCACCCGCCGCCCGGGCCGCCGGCGAAGTGACACGTCGAACAAGCCCGGAGCGGCGGGGCGCGAGGCGCCTCAGGTAGCGCTATGGGTATTTCGGTCTGCGCCACGGAGAGTAAGGCGCCTTGGAGCTGGGTGGGCGCGGGGCATCGTGGCGTCGCAGGGTCGTGGTAGGTCGAGGTGGTCGAGGGGCGATGGGCTCCTCTGGGGGTGTTCTGAGCTTGCCGAGTGGGCAGTTCGTGGACGCTGGACAAAGGGGCCCATGCCCGGCGCGGCTGCGGGTCGGAAGAAGCGGGCAGCAAGACGACGTGGGCTCATGCGGCGACCGTGGCAGGAGGTGCGCGTGCGCATGGGAGAGGCAAGCGCAGCAGGGGGGTGAGGCAGCGGGGGCAGAGCCGGACGTCCCGGCCCGTGAGATCGAGGAGTTGCTGTTGCCACGAGGGGCGCGCCCGAGCTGGCGTGGGAGGGGGCATCCCGAGCCGCTCGCGCGCCGTGTCGAGCCGCGGGGAGGCATAGAGCCCGGCGTGGCGGATCTTGTGGAAGCCGTCGGGCAGCACGTGCTGCACGAAGCGCCAGAGGAACTCGACGGGGGTGAGGGACTCGGTGGCGTCGCCGCGGGTGCGGAAGACGACGCGCGTGTCGGTGACGTCGAGCAAGCGGCTATTGGCGATGGCGACGCGATGGGTGTAGCGACCGAGGTAGGCGACGACGTGCTTGGAGGTGGGGAGCGGCGCCTTGGCGTAGACGTTCCAGGAGAGCTTCGCGAGCTTGGCCACGAGACGAGGGAAGGCACGTGGGTCGCGGAGGTCGTCGACGTGCGCGAACGCGCCTGCGTTGTAGGCGTCGCTCAGCTCGGCCAGGACCTTGCCACGAAGCAGCTTGCCCATGGCCTTGACGGGGAAGAGGTAGCGCCGGCTTGCATGGCGGAAGCGCTGCTCATCCCGCGTGAGGCCGCCGGCCGTGACGATCGCGTGCACGTGGGGGTGGAAGCGCAGGTCGCGCGTCCAGGTGTGGAGCACGAGCGTGGCGCCGAGGATGGCGCCGAGGCGGCTCAGGCCGAGCTCGAGCAGCGTCTCGGTCGCCGCGTGAAAGAGCGCGTTGAAGACCTCGCGCGGCGCCAGCCTCGCCAACAGACGCAGCTCGGACGGCAGCGTGAAGACGACATGGAAGTGCCCGACGTCGAGCAGGCGCTCGTTGCGCCGCGCGATCCATTTCTCCTGGGCGAGCGCCTGGCACTTCGGACAATGCCGGTTGCGGCACGAGTTGTACGACGGATGCTCGTGCTCGCACTTCGGACAGGCCTCGACATGGCCTCCGAGCGCCGCCGTGCGGCACTGCTCGATGTCCGTCAGCACCCGCTTCTGCTCACGCGTTAGAGGGTGCCGGGCTTCGAGCGGCGCGCGATGCGTGCGCACGACGTCGCCGATGTCGAACCGCGCTCGCCCGGCTTGCGCCGGGCCCGCGCTCACCGCCGCACGAGGCCTCGCGACGGCAGCAGGTCGACCGGGCTCGGCACCTTCTGCATGAGCGCCGTCGAGACGCGCGTGTAGCGCATCGTCGTCTGCAAGCTCCGGTGGCCGAGCAGCGCCTGGATGACCCGGATGTCCGTACCCGCTTCGAGCAGGTGCGTCGCGTAGCTGTGCCGCAGCACGTGCGGCCTCACCCGTTTCGTGATCCCCGCCTGCTCCTGTGCCAGCGCGAACGCGTGGCGGACGGCATCCGGCGTCGGCGGCCGTCCCGTCCGGCGCGACGCGAACAGGTACGGACGCGGCGGCCGCTCCCGGGACCAGTAGTCGCGCAGGTACTGGAGCAGTCCCGGCGACAACCTCACGTCACGCGCTCGGTCGCCCTTGCCGTGCCGGACGCGAAGCACGCCGCGCTGGCCATCGATGTCCCCGACCTCGAGCGAGAGCGCCTCGTCGATGCGAAGCCCCGTGCCGTACAGCACCATCGCGATGGCCTGGTAGACCGGGTGGTGAAGCGCATCGAAAACCGCGGCCACCTCCCACTGGCTCAGCACCAGTGGCAGGGGCGAGTGCTGCTTCGGCCACACCACGAACGACACATCCTGCGGGCGGCCCAGCGTCTTGGCGTAGAGGAACACGATCCCGCCGAGCCTCATCTTGAGCCACGACGCGCTCAGCCCCCGTGCCCGCAAGCGCTCGATGTACGCGCGAAGATCGTCACGTCCGAGCTCCGCCACAGGCCGACCGAAGTGGGCCGCGAGCTCCTCCACGCTCCTGATGTACTGACCCTGCGTGCTCTTCACGTATGATCCGAACGCCAGGTCCTGACACATCTGCTTGATGCTCTTGTCCATGGTGGCCTCCTTCGGCGGTGCCTGCACAGCACCGCCGACTTCAAGGCGACCACCACAGCGCTTCAGGTGGCAGGGCCTGGCGTTTCAGTCATCCAACCCCGCCGCGAAGCGGCTTCGTTCGACGTCGCCTTCCACCGGGAAGACGTCGCGGTCCGCTGGTAAGACGACGCCTTCCACCGGGAAGGCGTCGCGGTCCGTTGGTAAGACGTCGCCTTCCACCGGGAAGACGTCGCG
>DATHPT010000017.1:0-4109 GCA_035483615.1 Solirubrobacteraceae bacterium
CGGCGGCCACGACCTCGGCCAGCGCCTCGCCAAGATCGAGACGGCGATCTTCCGCCAAAAGACGATCACATTCGACTACTACACGATGCAACGCGACGAGCTGGGCTCCAGACGCGTGGATCCCTACCATCTGCTGTTCCAGGGCGGTGAGTTCTACCTGCTGGGCCAGGCCCACGAGCGCAAGGCGATCCGCGTGTTTCGCCTCTCGCGCATCCGCGGCAAAGTGGCGTACGCGACCAAGGCGGAGCACGACTTCAGACGCCCTGCCGACTTCGACCCCCGCGCATACGCCAACCGCTCGGAGTGGCAGCTCGGGGACGAGCAGGGTGTCGCGGAGATCCTGCTCTGCGAGCGCATCGCATGGCAGATCGAGCGTCACTTCGGCCGCTATTGCGAGATCTCCCCCGCCGAGGGTCTGGGGGGTGGGCATGACGGCGACAGATTGCTGCGCACCAGCTATTCGAGTGCGCGCCTGATCGTCTCGTGGGTGCTCGGGCTCGGCGAGCACGTGCGACTGCTTGGACCGCCAGAGCTGGTCGAGGAACTTGGTCGCCGTTTGGCCCTGCTCGAGGAGCATCACTGCGAGACGTTCGGGCTAGCCGGCAGCGTTCCAGTCATCGAGGATTCGGCGAGCGCCGCGCAGGCCAACGGCGCCTCGGCGGCGCGAGCGGGTCGCCGGGCGGCGGCCGCCGAGCGCGAGACCCAGGGCGAGGCAGCGATCCGCCCTGAGCGCTTCGCGCGGCTCGTGACGCTTGCGAGCATCCTGATCCACGCCGGCAGGCGCGGTGAGCGTGTGAAGATCGCCGAGGTGTGCGAGCAGCTGCAGCTAAGCGACGAGGAGCTGCGCGAGGACGTGAATGTCCTGAACGTCGTCAACTTCGGCGGCGGCTCCTATGTGCTGTATGCCGAAATCCTCGAGGACGAGGGCGAGATCGACGTCGATCCGGAGCCCTACAGCGACAACTTCGACCGCCCCGCAAGATTGCTTCCCGTCGAGGCCAAGGCGCTTGTCGCCGCGATCGACCTGGTGGGAGAGCACATTCCCGAGGGCTCGCTTGCCTCCGCTCGCGAGAAGATCGTGGTGGCGCTCGGCCAGGACCCGATGGAGCAGGGGCTGCAGGTCGCTCATGCCACCAGCGACGACTCCGAGGTCGCGCGCACCGTGTCGCGAGCGATCGTCGGGCGGCGGCTGATCGAGCTCGACTATTACAAGGAGAACGAGGACGAGTTCTCGCTCAGGCGGGTCGAGCCATACGCGCTCACCAACGGCCGCGAGGGTTGGTATGTCGCTTCGTTTGACCCCGAGAAGCAGGACGTGCGCCACTTCCGCCTCGACCGCATTCGACGGGCGGAGGTCACCGAGGAGACGTTCGAGCCACGCGCGGAGGTTGATCCGGTCGCTGAAGTGGACGGCTGGATGCGCACCGGCGAGGTGCAGGCCTCGCGCACGGCGCGCGTGTGGATCTCTCCCGAGCGGGCGCGCTGGGCACGCGAGCAGCGGCGGGTGAGCGACGAGCTCGTGGACGGCTCGATCGTCGTCGAGCTGAGCTTTGCCGGCACCGATTGGCTCGTGCGGGAGGTGCTGAAGGAGGCGGGCGACGCGGTGGTGCTCGAGCCCGAGGACGCCCGCGAAGCGGTGCTCGCGGCCGTGCAGCGCCTGCGGGCAGCGCCCGTCGGCGTCTCGTGAGTCGCCTCGAGCGCGTGGCGGTGGCTGCCGGGACGCCACGATGAGCCGTCGCGAGCAGATCAGGATGAGCGAGGAGGAGGTCGCCCTGTTTCTGGCCGGCGAGCGGACCGTCACCTGCGCGACGACGGGACCACGGGGATGGCCACACCTGATGCCGCTCTGGTACGTGCTGCGCGACCCCGCCGCAGACGAGCAGCCTGGCTCATCCGGCCGGACGGGCCCCAGGATCTGGGCCTGGACGTATGCGGCGTCACAGAAGGTGCGCAACCTCGAGCGAGATCCGCGCGCAACGCTTCAGGTGGAGGCGGGCGAGCTCTACCAGGAGCTACGCGGGGTGATGATCGAGAGCGAGGCGATCGTCCATCGCGGGATCGACGTCGTGGGCGCGCTCGGTCGGGAGATCTTCACTCGCTACGCCGCTCCTCGCGGCGAGCCGCCGGTGGGCGAGCTGGCGCAGGAGGTCGCTGCGATGGTGGACAAGCAGGCGGCCAAGCGGGTCGCGCTGGAGTTCGTGGAGCGACGTCGGGCGAGCTGGGATCACCGCAAGCTCGCCGGCGTCTATTGACCGTTCGTCCAGGCAGACCCTCAGCGGCGCCACGCATCGATAGGCTTCCCCGCGAATGGAGTCGCCGAAGCTGAAGGGGCTGATCCTCTCTGGGGGCAAGGGCACGCGTCTGCGCCCGATCACGCACACGAGCGCAAAGCAGCTCGTGCCGGTGGCCAACAAGCCGGTGCTGTTCTACGGCATCGAGGCGATGGCGGCGGCGGGCGTGCAGGAGGTCGGCATCATCATCGCGCCGGAGACCGGCGAGGAGATCAGGCAGGCGGCCGGCGACGGATCGCGTTTCGGCGTGCGGATCGAGTACATCGTGCAGGATGAGCCGCTTGGTCTCGCCCACGCCGTGCTGACTGCCGAGCCCTTTCTGGGGGACAGCCCATTTGTGATGTACCTCGGCGACAACCTGCTGCAGGGCGGCATCTCCGATCTCGTGGCGGCATTTCGCGAGCACGGCCCGGACGCGCTGATCCTGCTGACCCCGGTGCCCGACCCGCAGAACTTCGGAGTCGCCGAGCTCGCGGACGCCGCGCCGGGAGAGGTGGGCCGGGTGGTGCGGCTTGTGGAGAAGCCGTCCGAGCCGGCGACGGATCTGGCGCTTGTGGGCGTGTACATGTTCACCTCCCAGATCCACGACGCCGCGCGCGCAATCGAGCCGTCGGGACGCGGGGAGCTCGAGATCACCGACGCGATCCAGCACCTGGTCGACGCCGGCCGCCGCGTGGAGCCGCACATAGTGCGTGGATGGTGGAAGGACACGGGGCGTCTTGATGACATGCTCGAGGCCAACCGCCTGATCCTCGACAACCTGACCGAGCGGGTCCAGGGAGATCTGATCGACTCGCAGGTCGATGGTCGCGTGGTGATCGAGCCCGGGGCGCGTCTGGAGCGCACCACTGTTCGCGGTCCCGCGATCGTCGGAGCCGGCGCTCAGCTCAGCGACTGCTACATCGGGCCCTACACCGCGATCGGGGAGGACTGCCGGATCTCGAGCGCCGAGGTCGAGCATTCGATCCTGCTGGCGGGCTCGTCGGTGTGCGATCTCGACGGGCGCATGGAGTCCTCGCTGCTCGGACGCAATGTCACGGTGCGCCGTGGCGATCGCCAGCCGCGTGCCTACCGCTTCATGGTCGGCGACAACTCGGATATCTCGATCTTGTGAGGATCCTGCTGACCGGGGCCGCGGGAATGCTCGGCCACGACGTGCGCCGGGTCGGTGAGCGGGCGGGACACGAGCTGATCCTCGTGGACCTGCCCGAGCTCGACATCACCGACGAGCCGTCGGTGGTCTCGTTCTTCGAGGGCGAGCGACCCGATGCGACGATCAATTGCGCCGCCTGGACCGATGTGGACGGGGCCGAGAGCAATCGCGAGGCGGCCTATGCCGTCAACGCGGAGGGCGCGGGAAACCTCGCCCGCGCCGCTGCTCGGATCGGTACGCCGCTGCTGCACATCTCGACCGACTACGTATTCGACGGCACGGCTCCCCTCGACGGCAAAGGCCAGCCACGGGCTTACCTAGAGTCAGACCCGACCGGCCCCCGGTCGGTCTACGGTGAGACGAAGCTCGCCGGCGAGCAGCAGGTGCTGGCAGCCTCTGCGAGCCACACGATCGTGCGCACCGCCTGGCTCTATGGCGTGGACGGCCCCAACTTCGTCGAGACGATGCTGCGCCTGGCGGGGGAGCGCGACGCGGTGCAGGTGGTCGACGACCAGATCGGCTCTCCCACGTGGTCCGGGCATCTTGCGCCCGCGATCGTGGGACTGCTGGAGCGCGGCGTCGGTGGACTGGTTCACCTGACTGGCGCCGGCTCGGTCTCTTGGAATGGCTTCGCCAAGGAGATCTTCCGCCAGGCCGATGTCGAA
>DATHPT010000018.1:0-19589 GCA_035483615.1 Solirubrobacteraceae bacterium
GCGGCCGGGCACAGGCGCATCGTCTCCTTCACGACCGCGTCAAGGTAGGCGTCGCTCTCACCCGCATCGATCTCGGCGCGCAACCGCGTCAGCTTGTCTGGATGGCGCAGGATCCGCTCGAAAGCCCACGAAAGCAGGCTCGAGGTAGGACCATCGGTGAGCAGCGTCACGAGTTCGTCGCGCAGATCCTGCTCGCTCATTGGTGAGCCGTCCTCGTAGCGCGCTTCGCCCAGCATTGCGGCGATGTCCCTGCCGTCTGTGCAGTCAGGGTCTCGTTGGCGACGGCGCACCTCCTCGAGCACGGCGTCCTCCACCGGCCCCATCATGCCGCGATAGTCGCTGTTGCCGGCGAACCGGCTCGGTCCTGCGGCCGCAAGCAGGTTGAGTCGCCGCGGGTCGTTCATCCAGTTGGTGAGCCTGCGCAGCAGATAGCGCAGGCGCCGCAAACGATCCGTTTCCACCGGCCCGAACACGACCCGCATGATCGCCTCGAGCGTGATCTCCTGCATGTGCGGCCACAGCTCGAACGGCTCCCCGATCGGCCAGCTGGCAAGCTCGCGGCGCGTGACGTTGGCCATCATCTCGCTGTAGCCCTGCATGCGCTCGCCGTGGAACGGCGGCAGCATCAACTTGCGACGCTTCACATGCTCGGGCTCCTCCAGCAACATCACCGAGCGAGGGCCCAGCAGCGGGCCGAGGATCGAGTTGGCGACCCCAACGCCGAGCACGGCATGATCGGCGGTGAAAACCCGCTTGACATCCTCAGGATCGGCCAAGATCACCCATGTTCCCGAGTGGCGCACCCGAATGGTGAAGATGTCACCAAAATGTTTCTGACATCGCTCCAGAAAGGGCAGCGGACGGCGTGCCCAGGCGATGGCCTGCAGTGTGCTCGGCATGCGCGGGCCAGGAGGGAGGCTGGACTCGCGCTCTCCCAGCAACAGAGATGACGACAGGGCGCTCATCGCCTCGTTCCGCGCCGATTTTCACAAAATCTAAAGGTGCGACAGGTCGCAAGATCTGATACTCTGCGGCGGTCGCGCACCAGTACCTTAAGCGGTGAAAGGGGCGGACTTAAAATCCGCAGATCCGGGTTCGAGCCCCGGCTGGTGCATCGGGTTAGGACCAAGCAGGGAGGCGGCGAGAGCGTCATTGGGCGCTCCCGTCTCCCGTAGCTGTCGGCTGTGCGATCAGCTCGTCCTCCATCCTGCAGGTCGACTCAATCAGCAGCTCAAATAGCGCGGCGGTGAAGTCCGGGGGGAGGTTCACCTCCGCGCCGCGTGAGAGGTAGCGTTCGCGCACCTCGATCACACGCTCCGGTTGCATCATTGGGATGTCGTGCTCGCGCTTGTGGTAGGCCACCTGACGGCACACCTCGAAGCGCTCGCCTAGCAGCCGCGCGATCTCCCCGTCGAGGAAGTCAAGGCGCCGTCGAAATGGCTCCAACCCGCCTGCGGTGCGCCCACTGGGTGTGCCCGGCTCTGTGGTGCTCACGCTCGATCCTCCTCCAGTAGCCCGGTGGCGAAGGCGTGGCTGCACTCGGCCAGCGCCTCGAGTGAGTAGCCGCCCTCCTGCACCACGCAGATCGGCAGCCCCGAGGCCGCTAGCACGCTGCCGATCCGCTCGAAGATCGCCGGCGGGAAGTCCCAGGACCCGTGCGGGTCGCTTGCCACCGTGTCATAGCCGAGCGACAGCACCAGCGCCGCCGATGATTGGGCGAGCTCGTCGATGACTTCCTCGAGCGCCTGCAGGTAGGTGTCGGCGTCGGGGGTGCTCGCGAACTCGACGAACAGCTCACGCTCGCCCGGCTCGACCATCCGCCACGGCACCTCCGCGATCGTGGAGGCGTGCAGCGAGCCGAGGCTCACGTTCTCAAGCGGCGCCACGATCGCCGAGGTGCCGGTCGGGAAGTGGAAGTCGACATCCAGGATCGCCACTGGCTTCACACCACCCTCGCACAGCGCGTAGGCAGCCGCGGCGGCCGTGTTCAGGTAGCAGTAGCCCCCGAGCCAGGCCGGGCCGGCGTGATGACCCGGCGGGCGGCAGAGCGCGTAAGTGAAGCGAGCTCCGTCCACGATCCGCTCAGCCGCGGTGATCGCCGTGCGCACGCCCTCGAAAGCGGTCGCCACCACCCCCGCCCATACCGGGCTGTCGGCGGGCAGGCCCGGGGGCGCCCACTCGGGCATCATCGTCGGCTCGTCCCAGCTCACCTGGCGCAGCGCGTCGAGATAATGGGGCTCGTGCAGCGCGTCGAGGATCCGCTCGACGTCCTCCTGGCGGGCGTCCGCGGTGGCGGCGTGGACGCCGGCGTGGCGTGTCAGGCCGCTGCGCAGCTCCGAGGTGCGGCGCTCGTCGTCGCGGCCCTCCATCCTGTTGCCGTGGCGGTCGAGGATGAACGGGGCACCGTCGCCGTTCGCGGCGCTTGTCAGCTGCTCCACCATCAGCAGTCCGGCTGTCCGCCCCCCGCCATTGGGGGGGCCCTGGGGGGCGCTCATTCCAGCAACCGCCGCATGCGCGTGCCGATCGTGGTGAAGCCGTTGTTGAGATAGAACGCCTCGGTGGCAGCCAGGTGCGGGAAGCGCTCGCTTGGCAAGCCCACCTCCAGACGAGTGACCTGCCGGTGGCGTGCGAGCTTGAAAAGCGCCACCAGCAGGTCACCGCCGATCGTGCGTCCTCGCCACGAAGGGTGCACCCACAGCTCCTGGATCAGACCGTAGCGACCGGGGATGCGGATCGCGATCTGCCAGCTCACGCCGAGCACGCCCACGATCTGATCCTCACACTCGGCCACCAACAGCACCCCGGCGTCGCCGTCGTCGATCAACGCCCGCGCGGTCGCTTCGAGCGCCGCGCTCGGAGCCGGTTTGCCGCCGAGCTCCACCAGCAGTTCGGCGATGCCCGCCACCACCGCCGGGATGTCCCGGTGGGAGGCGCCGCGCACCTGCCAATCGCTCTCCTCCACTTGCTCCTCGGCGCCGGGAGCGACCGGAGCGCTGCCGTTGACCGCGGCCGGCTCCCTGCCGAACTCAAGCGGTGTGAAGTCGCCGCTCACGACGCGCTCCCCGCGAGCTGCGTGTCGAGCTCGACGCTCCACGCCTCGGGCGAGTCGCTGCCCGTTACCGCCCGCGCGATCGCGGCCATCGGGGCGCGCGCCTTCAGCAGGATCTCCTCGAACTCCTCCTCGGGGTCTGACTGCATCACGATCGCGCCGCCCGCGCCGATCGTGGTAGCCCCCGGACGCAGCACGATCGTGCGGATCACGATGCTGAGATCCACCACGCCGTCGGCGCCGAAATAGCCGATCGCGCCGGAGTACACGCCGCGCGCCTCGCGCTCGATGTCATCGATGATCTCCATCGTGCGCAGCTTCGGTGCGCCCGTCATCGAGCCGCCCGGGAAGCAGGCGCGCACGCAGTCGATCGGCGAGCGCCCCGGCTCGAGCGTGCCGACAACGTTGGAGATCATCTGGTGCACGGTCGTGTACTGCTCGATCACCATCAGCTCCGGCACTCGCACCGTGTCGACCTCGCACACCCGACCGAGGTCGTTGCGCAGCAGGTCCACGATCATCAGGTGCTCGGCAAACGTCTTTTCATCCTCCTGCAGCTCCGTGCGCGTCGCCTCGTCGGCGAGCGGATCGGACGAGCGCGGCGCGGTGCCCTTGATCGGGCGCGCCATCACCTGCCGGGCGCGGTCAACCGACAGGAAGCGCTCCGGTGAGCTACTGACAATCGCCAGCTCGCCCAGCTTCAGATAAGCGGCGAACGGGGCCGGGTTGCTGCGGCGCAGCCCGCGGTACAGCGTCCACGGGTCCGGGGAGGCGTCGGTGTGGATCTGATCGGTCAGGCACACCTCATAGGACTCTCCAGCCGCCAGCGCGCTCTGACAGCGGGCGATATCAGCGAGGTACTGCTCGCGGCCGCGGCCCACGCGGAAGATCACCGGGTTATCGGGGGGATCCTCGTTCCTGCTGGCCTGGCCCAGGTCGGCAGGCGGTGCAGCGAGCGCCTGGCGCACCGCCAGCTCCGCCTGGTCGAGCCAGTGCTCGGCCTCGGGTTCCTCGCCGCAGGCGAGCGCCAGCACGTGAGTCAATCCGCGGACATGGTCGACGGCGATCACGCGGTTGGCGAAGATCTGCACGGCGTCGGGCACATCGGAGCTGTGCGTGTTGGCGGCGCCGCAGTCGGCCTTGCACTCATAGCCCAGATAGCCGACGAAGCCGCCGATCAGACCGTGGTCGGGATTCTGCGGGGGCTCGATCGTACGGGTCTCCAGTTCGCGATCTAGGACCTGGAAGATCGACCCATTCTCCTTAAAGGTCCCATCCGCGTTGTGAGAGGTCACCGCGCCCTGCCCGACGTCGTATTCGAGCACCAGCCGGTTCGGCCCGAGCGAGGCCCCCAGGTAAGAGTTCTCGCCGAGTTTCGTCGAAGTGTTGGCGCTGTCCAGCCAGAAGGCGTGCTCCTGCTCTCCAAAGAGGCGTTCGAACAGCAGCTCAGTGGAGGGCTCGCCCACGATCGTGCGCACCGACAGGCTCACCTGCGAGTCGGCCGCGCTGCGCCGCCGGCAGCGCCTGGGCGGCACGCTCGGCCTGTTCAGCCGCCGGCCCCGCGGCGGCTTGCGGGCCTGGGCAAGCCTGTAGAAGTTCTCGAACAGCTGGTGCCCGTATTCGGTGGAGATCGACTCCGGGTGGAACTGCACGCCCCACATCGGGCGGCGGGCGTGTTCGATGCCCATCACCACCCCGTCGGCGGTCCACGCGATCTCACGGCCCTCCTCGCCGAGTGAGCCGCTGACCGCCAGCGAGTGGTAGCGCACCACCGAGAAGTCCTGGGGGATGCCCTCGAATAGGCCGCTCTCGGTGTGCCTGACGGGCGACAAGCGCCCGTGCATCACGGTCGGCGCGTATGTAACGGTCGCTTTCAGCACGTGGCCGAGGCCCTGGTGGCCGAGGCACACGCCCAGCACCGGCACCTCGCTGGAGCGCAGGATGTCGCTGCACACGCCGAAGTCGTGCCAGCGGTCGGGGCGACCCGGGCCGGGGGACAGCACGATCGCGTCGAAGTCCCAGCGCGACAGCGCCCGCCAGGACACCATGTCGTTGTGGATCACGATCGGCTCCTCGCCGCAGGCGGCGGCGAGCAGGTGAAAGACGTTGTAGGTGTAGGAGTCGTAGTTGTCGATGAGCAGCGTGCTCATCTTGCGGCCCCCCATGCCTCCCAAGGGAGGCATTTCCCCCTTCGGGTGTCGATTGGCAGCGTGCTCATCTCCCCGCCTCCAGGCCCAGCCCCCGAGCGCTGCGGTCGAGCAGCGTGTGGATCACGCGTTCCACATGGCTCGAGCGCTCGCTCTCCAGATACCAGCGCGCGAGGTGGCGTAGATACAAGGCAAGGGGTGTGACGTCGTAGCGCTCGACCGCCAGGCGCAGGTGGCGGCGGTAGATCTCCGACTGCACCACCGCCGAGCGGTAATCGGGGTCTTCGGCAGGGCGGTGACCGGGAGAGGTTGTCAGCGTGCCGCGCGTTGCCCGCGCTCGCACGAGATCCCAGCCAAGGCTCTCGCGCTCGGTCAGCAGCTTGCCCATCTCGAAGTCCACCCGAGGCGTCATCGGATACGGCAGGAAGTAGCCAAGCGCCACCTGAGCCGGGATCCGTTCGGGCGCGGGATGGGCGCGGCGTATCTCGCGCATCTGCTCATCGGAGTCGATCTGCTTCTCGATCCATTCGATCAGGTCATCGATCAACAGCCCGCCCTCATCGCTCGAGCTGACCGCGCGCTTCTGCTGGGCCACCATCCCGTGGAAGATGTCGTGGGTGGGGTGGATCCCGCGGTGCAGGCCGCCGTTTTCCGCTGGGGTGAGCTCGGTCATCAGCTGGCGGATGCAGGTCGAGTGCGCCACCCACTCGGTGCCGGTGATCTGAATCGTGGTCACCCCCTCAACGCTCGGGGTGCCCATCCAGTAGGAAACAGCTCGCATGTGCTGGGTGGTCTGCCCGTCGGCGCGCACGAGCGGCATTTCCTCTAGGTGCTCGACGCCCGTGTCGTAGATCACCACGCCGTCCACCCGCTGCTCGAGCTTGCCTTCGCTGAGGCCCCGCTCCACCAGCTCGGCGCCGTCCTCGAGGAAGTCCGACTCGAAGAACACCCGGTCGAAGGCCACCCCGAGCCGGGCAAGCGTCTTGCGTTGCCCGGAGATGACCCACGCGCGTGTCTTGAACCACAGCTCCAGGGCCTCGCCCTCGCCCGCCATCACCCGTTTGAGCAGCTCGTCCGCGGCGTCGTTCTGCATGCGCAGCTCGCGTGTGAGCGAATCTTCGCGCTCGTCGATGCCCTCCTCGGCGAAGCCTCCCGCCGCCACGTAGTCGGCGTAGCAGAGGCCAACGAAGTGGTCGCTCTTCTGGTCGCCCTCCGGCCAGGCGGAGGTGTGGTGGCCGCTGCGGATGATCCCCGCCATCGCCTCGCCCATGCTGCGACCGGCGTCGGAGATCACACTGCGACGCTCCACCTCGCCGCCGCCCTGTTCCAGCGAGGCGGCAAGCGCGTTGCCGAGCGCCAGGTTGCGCAGATGGCCGACGTGCAGCGCCTTGGTGGCGTTCGCGTCCCAGAACTGGATCGCATAGCGCCCACCGCGCGCGAGCTCCACGAGCTCGGCTTCCGCGCCCCCGCCGGCCTCCAGGGCCGCGCCGGTCGTCTCGATCCAGTTGTCGTCCAGGCGCAGCTCCACGCCCTCCTCGGTGCGCGTGAGCGTGTCCGCCCACGGCTCCGCTTCGATCCGTTCGAGGGCCCTCAGCGACTCCGGGTCGCTCTGCCATTGCGGCGCGCGCGGCACCAGCTTGATATCGAAGCTCGCGCTCGGGCGCCGGGGAGCACGGGCAGCCCAGGGCGCATATGCCCCAGTCTCTCCCGGTACTTCCTCGAAATAGTCAAAAAGGTTGGTTGTCATGAGCATGCGAAGAAGTCGAACCGAGCATACCGAAGGCCGGGCTGAAAGTGCAGGGGCAAAAGTGAGAAACACTGGCTACGGAGCCAGGTGAGCTTTTCACTGTGACGTAGACCCTGCACGAGTAGGAAACACTTCCACGATTTCCCTTGCGCTGGGGTGCTCGGGCGTGATAGGAACCACGCGGCCCCTCCAGGCTAACCGGCGTCGGGGTGTCTCTGACCTGAACAAGACGTGCATCCCGGCGCCGGTCTACTAACCCCTATAGGGAAGGACATGATTGCACTATGTTTGTCATGGTTTGCACAGTGGACGCCGGGGGTTGATTTGCGATGCGCAAACACAGCCAACACGGGTGGCAATGGACGCGCACCCACGACCTCGACGGAAATGCTCACTACACGGTCGCGCGTCGCGCGAACTGGGACCTGCGATGTGAGCAATCGACCTGCGGGAACATGCACGGACGGATGACCGCACGTTGGGCCCCACGGCGCTGTCGCTGGCGTGCCGGAGGGCGCCATCGCTGACATCAAATTAGGGATGCTGAACCAATCCGAATCTTTCACTATTGCAACGGAAAATTTTCCCAACAGCCCTACGATCGGGGTGTAGTCTTACGCCGTGCGTGAGATACGCCTGTACGACTCGCTGACCGGTCAACTCGTGCCGGTCAGCGCGGGCGACGCAATCCGCGTTGAGGTGCGCAGCTCGCCAATCGTCTCCGATGGCGGCGTCGACGTCGAGTCGACGCGTCCACTCGTGCTGTTCAGCTTCCTCGAGCGCTTCCTTCAGCGCGAAGGCTTCGGGACGAAGTTCCTGTTCGACTCGCCCAGTGGCGAGGACATGCTCTACGAGCTCTCCGACGATCACGAGCCCCGCAGTGCGCCGGACGCCGAGGATCACGACGCCGAGATGAGCTTGCTGGAGGTGCCGCGCTCGGACGTCGACCGCTGGGTAAACGTTTGCTTCGGCGCCGGGCGCAACGGCGAGGAATGGCAGCCCGCGGCCCTCAGCGAGCGGATCCTGCTGAGTGATGCGCTCAAGCGCTTCGGCCATCCCGCTGTCGCCCTGTACCTGCTCGGCACCCACTACTCGCTGCCGCTCGGCAACGCGTTCACAGGCCTCGTGACCGCCTCCAAGAACGTCGGGCGGATCCGCGACGTGTTCAAGACGCTCGACTCCGATCAGCCGAGCCCGCCCGACATGCGCCACCACATCGAAGCGTTCCGCGACGCTCTGGCCAACGATCTCGATACGCCGCTCGCGTTCGTGGTGCTGTTCGAATGGGTGCTCGAGGCCGAGCGTCGCGGTGGCAAGATCGGCGACAACGACCTGCGCGTGATGCTCGAGGTGCTCGAGCTCGAGGAGCTGACCGCGCCGGTGGAGGCATAGACTGCGGGCCTTCGTGTCCCGCTTCCACGAGCCCCAACACCCCGACTTCGTGCGGATGAACACGTCGATCGGCTTCGACCGGCGCCTGTGGCCGCAGGACCTGGCTCAATCCCGCGCCCACGCAGCGATGCTCGCCGCCCGGGAGATCATCACTGAGGCAGACCGCGACACGCTGCTGGGCGGGCTCGACGCGGTGCAAGCCGAGCTCGAGCAAGGGCTGTTCGAGGTCTCGCCCGGCGACGAAGACATCCACATGGCGATCGAGCGGCGCCTGACGGAGATCGTCGGGCCCGTCGGCGGGCGCCTGCACACGGCCCGCTCGCGCAACGACCAGGTGGCGACGGACCTCGTCATGTACACCCGCGCTCGTGCCGCGCAGGCCCAGACGGCGCTCACGCAACTGATGAGCGCGCTGGTGGAGCGCGCCGAGCAGCACCTCGACTGGCCGATGCCCGGCTACACCCACCTGCAGCGCGCCCAGCCCGTCTACCTCAGCCACCATCTACTCGCCTACTTCTGGATGCTCCAGCGCGACCGCGAGCGGTTCGCGTTCGCCGAGGCCCAGTGCTCGCGCCTGCCGCTCGGCGCGGGTGCGCTCGCCGGCGTGAACTTCGACACCGACCGGCAGCTCATGGCAGGCGAGCTCGGCTTCGCCGCGCCCGTCCCCAACTCGATTGATGCGGTCGCCAACCGCGACTTCGCGCTTGACTACCTGAACGCCGCGGCGACCTGCGCAACCCATCTCTCGCGGCTCGGGGCCGAGCTCGTGCTGTGGTCCAGCAGCGAGTTCGGCTTCTGCGAGCTCCCCGACGCCTGGAGCGCTGGCTCCTCGATCATGCCCCAGAAGAAGAACCCGGACGCCGCCGAGCTGCTGCGCGCGAAGGCGCCGCGCGTGGTCGCCCACCTGAGTGGGCTCCACGGGGTGATGCACGCGCTTCCGCTGACCTACAACAAGGATCTCCAGGAGGACAAGGAGCACCTGTTCGACGCGGTCGACACGCTCGAGCTCGCGCTCGCGGCGGCGCACGGGATGCTCGCGGGCGTGAGCTTTGACCGCGAGCGGCTGGCACAGGCCGCGGGTGATGAGTTGATTGCGGCGACAGACGTCGCCGACCTGCTCGTGCGGCGCGGAATGCCGTTCCGCGAGGCCCACGGGGTGGTCGCAGGGCTAGTGCGCACCGCCGTGGACAGTGGCAGGCAGCTGTCCGAGCTGACCACCGAGGAGCTGCGCGCGCAGAGCGAGCTGCTGGACACCCCCAGCGGCGCGAGCGAGGAGTACTACAAGGTGCTGGCGCGCGATTCCTGGCTTGAATCGAAGGTGTCGATGGGGGGGACCGCTTTGCCGCGTGTCCGCGAGCAGCTCGAACTGGCGCGGACCGTGCTCGGTGGATGAGCTTCGGGACTGAGTTCTACGCTCGTCCCGTGCTCGAGGTCGCCCGCGATCTGATCGGGTGCGTCGTGGAGCACCACGGGCTCGCCGGCACGATCGTCGAGACCGAGGCCTACCACGAGAGCGAGCCCGCCTGTCATGCGTTTGTCGGGGTAACGCCGCGCACGCGCACGCTGTTCGGAGAGCCGGGGGTCGCGTACGTGTACCGCTCCTATGGCATCCACGCGCTCTTGAACGCGGTATGCGAGCCGGCTGGCGTCGGCGCGGCGGTGTTGATCCGGGCGCTCGAGCCGCTGGTCGGGATCGAGGAGATGCGAGAGCGTCGCGGGCGTGTGCGCGTGCAGGACCTCTGCTCGGGGCCGGGGAAGCTCACGCAGGCGCTCGGTGTCGAGCTTGCCGAGAATGGCACTAGCTTGATCGACGGGCCGGTTGTGATTCGCAGAGGTGATGGTGGCCAGGGTGGGCCACCGGTTGTGGAGGGGACTCGCATCGGGATAACCAAGGCGGTGGATCTGCGCTGGCGGTTTTGCGCGGTTGGGAACTCGCATGTGTCACGGCCGCGGCCGTGACAGTCTGTGACATAGCGGCAGGCATGGTCGGCGTCGTTGTTAGCGTCCCCGCTCAGATCGACTCCCTGCGATAGGTTCAGCGATCCGACATCCAAGGTTGTCAAGCTTCCGAACGACATGATCAGTGGTTTTGTCCCATACGTCGAGCAACTCGAGCGCCTGGCGGGAGCCTCGGGGTCGCTCGGTGACACGACCGATCTCAGTCTCCATCTGGATGGGGAGGCGGGGCGACGTCTTCGAGATGTGGCGACAATCGCGGATCTGCGCAAGCTCGGTGCGTTCTTCACCGGTGAGTCGCTGGCAAGGAGGCTTCTTGCTCTTGTGCCTCGGGATCGCCAACGTTACGTGGATGCTGCCTGCGGATGCGGCGATCTTCTACTTGCCGCGAGCACCCGCCTGAAGGTCGACCCGTCGCTCGAGGTGACGCTGGCGCATTGGAATCGACAGTTGCTCGGGCGCGACCTAGTGCCCGCCTTCGTGAGGGCCGCACGGGCTCGTCTTGTGCTGGCTGCTTTGAGTCGAGGGGCTGTGTCGGTAAGCGGACTAGCCCAGCCAGCCGATCTTCTCACCAATATCGCTGTCGGAGACGGTCTTGCGCTTCGCATGCTGCCCGGCGATGCCGTGCTGCTCAATCCACCTTACGGGCGCGTGCCTGCCCCGGAGAGCTGCGAATGGACCTCTGGCAAGACGACCGAGGCAGCACTATTTCTGGACAGCATTCTGGAGGCGTGCGGCCCCGGCGCCCACGTGGCGGCCGTGTTGCCCGAGGTGCTACGCGCCGGGTCGCGATATGCGCGATTTCGATCTCTGGTGGAGGGTCGACTTGCTGTGAAGACGGTCCAGCCCGCGGGGGTATTCGATGCTTTGACAGATGTCGATGTGTTTCTTCTGACCGGGGATGTACGTAAAAGCGAGACAGCGCAAGCCGTGCCGTGGGTGCCGCGCAGGAGCGAGGCTTGCTTGAGCGATGTATGCGAGGTCTCTGTCGGGGCGCTGGTGGCCTATCGCGATCCGGCCCTCGGTGTGTGGCATGCCTACCTGGACGCTCACAGCCGGGGTGGCCTGCGTGAAGTGGTACCCGAGCAGCGACGGCGTTTCCGAGGCACCGTCGTCAAACCGCCATTCGTGGTGATCGGCCGAACGAACCGTCCCAACGAGGGCGCCGGACCACGGGTGCAGGCGACGATCGTTCGCGGGCGGCGGTCGGTGGCTGTTGAGAATCATCTACTCGTACTAAGGCCCCATGACGCCACCCTGCGTGGCTGTCAGGCGTTGGTGAGCATCGTCGAGTCCGATCAGGCGAGCGCGTTCCTCGACGAGCGATTGCGCTGCCGGCATCTGACGGTTGGCGCCGTGCGAGAAATACCGCGATGAGCGAGCATCTGCGCTTTGCCCCCGACGTGCTTAGACGGCTCGGCGAGGAGCTGAATCCAAGCCCAGAGCAGGGCATGTTGGAGCTTGTCCGCAACGCCTACGACGCAGACGCCGCAAGCTGCAAGGTCGAGCTGATCGACGTTTCAAAAGCGGGCGGGGAGCTGATCATCACCGATGACGGTGACGGCATGACAGCTGAGCAGTTGCGCGACTCCTGGCTTGTGTTGGGGCGTTCATCCAAGGTCTCTGACCAGCGCACCGCCACATTCGACCGGCTACAGGTCGGATCAAAGGGCCTGGGCAGACTAGCGGCGTTGCGACTCGGGCCGGTTGCAACACTACGGACACGCCCTGCGAGCGATCCTGGGGTCGAGCACACGCTCGTCCTCGACTGGTCGCTTTTCGACAATGCCGACACGGTTGACCTCGTTGACCTGGAGATCGTGACAGGCCCAAGCGACGAGCGGTCCGGCACCACGATTGAGGTGAAAGACCTCAGACGGAAGTTCAGCACAGCCGAGGTCACCCGAATCGCGCGGGCGCTGCTGCTGCTCTCAAGCCCATTTGAGTCCAGCGAATCCTTCAAACTGAGTCTGACAGCCCCCGAGTTCGAAGCTCTCGAGAAGCTGGTGAGCAAAGGCTATTTGGAGCAGGCCGCCTATGAGCTGCGCGGTGGCATCGACGCCGATGGCCGAGCGTGGGCGACTATGACTGATCATGAGCGCAGGGGGCGAGTCTCCAAGGCCAAGCACGAGGATCTACGCCGTCTCAAGGAGAGTCCACCCTACACGGCGCCTGAGGCTGAATTTGAGCTGTTTGTGTTCAGGCTGAGCGGAGATGGGTCTACACGCGGGCTTACCAGCGGTGTGACCTTGGGGGCACTGAGAGAGTGGCTGAAGCTTGTCGGTGGCGTTCACCTGTATCACCGAGGCCTGCGGGTGCATCCATATGGAGACCCTGGTCACGATTGGATTGACATGAACCTGCGGCGAGTATCCTCGCCCGAGGAGCGTCCGTCGACCAACAACAGCATTGGACGGGTGCTGGTAGTCGACGAGGAGGCGGTTCTGCAGCAGAAGACCGACCGCACTGGCTTCATCGAAACTCCAGCTTTCGAGGATCTGCGCACATTTGCTCAGGACGTGCTGGATTGGGCAGCGAGGCTTCGCCTCGCCGAGGCAGAGGAGCGCAGACGCCGTGAGAAGCGGCGCGCACGTGCCACGCTGCAGAGTGCACAGGAGGGGATGCAGGAGGCGATCGCCGCAGCGCCGCCCGGCACGCGAAGAGCGCTCGAGCAGGCCGATCGACGGGTCCGTCAGGCAACCAGCCGGGAGTTCGACGCGGTCGTCGAAGACTTGGAGCTGTATCGCACACTGGCGACGATTGGCACCACGACAGCTGTGATGGCTCACGAGGCGACCAACCCGCCAAATACGATCATAAAGGCGGCAAAATCGGTGCGTCGTCGTGCCCGTGAACTACTCAAGGAGCGCTATGGAGAGCGTATGGAGGGCCCGATCTATTTGATCGAGAGCAACGCTCGGCGTATTCAGACGCTTGTGGAGCTGCCACGGCGCCTGCTGGACCGCAGCAAGCGCCGGCGGGGCACGCATTCACTCAATCTGGTTATCCGTGAGACCGTCGCGATGCTAAAGCCGCTCGTCGATGAACACCAGGTCAAGTTCGAATACGACCTCGATGGGAGTGAGCCGAGCTATCTCGGCACGATCGCCGCACTCGAGTCGGTGATCACGAACCTCGTAATCAATTCTGTCAACGCCCTCAATGCCACTGCCGGGACCGATCGTCTGATTAGACTACAGACCGTGAGCGAGGGTAAGCACATCATCCTGGATGTAGCCGACAACGGTCCAGGTATCCGGACCATCAAACTCGATGACATCTGGCTCCCAGGGCGGGGAACGACCGAACGAGGCGTCGGCCTCGGGCTCACGATCGTACGTGACATAGTTGCCGATCTCGACGGAAGCATCGCAGCGCGCGCGAAGGGTGAGCTAGGAGGAGCGCAATTCACGATCGAGATCCCACAACAGGGACAGGTATGACCGTGCTGTCGGTGGCTCCTGCGGAACCCCACGATATTGGCGTGGTGGCTGTGCTGGATGACGATGTAGGCCAGGCCAAGGCCGTCGAGTTTCAGCTTCAGGATGTGGGAGTGGAGACGATCGTTGTCAACCTCGATGAAGTACCGACGCTCGATCGAGCGATCGACTGGATCACCCACAAGGTGAATGCCGTGATCTGCGATGTGCAGTTGAGCCATCTTCACAGTGGTGTCAGCTACAACGGTGCAGAGCTAATGTCAAGCGTCATCGGCGACTGCAAGATTCCCGGAGTGCTGACGACGGGCTTCAAGGACGACGTCGGTATGTGGGTCAGGCCCCATCGCCACCGGATACCAGTGCTCATCAGCCGCGATGAAACCGAGGAGCCAGAGGTGCTGGTAGACGGCGTGGAGGCTTGCCGGGTCGAGATCGCCAAGGGGCGCGGACCCGATCGCGAGACCCATCGGGTCCCGCTTTACATCGAGAAGGCCGGGATCACCGAAGTCGGGGTTGCTCTCGACGCACGGGTGGGCGGCTGGTCGCGAAAGGCTTCGATGCGCTTCCCGGCGGTCATGCTGGATGAGCGGTACGCCGATCTCGACGCGGCGCTTGCGATCACCGGGCAGGTGTTCTTTGCTCGTGTAAACCTTGGCGCCCAGCACGAGACCGATCTGTTCTTCGAGGACCCAGAGCCCGAGCTAGTTGATCCAACAGAACTGTCGCTGCACTTCGACGCGGAGATAGCGTGACCGCTGAGCTGCACGTAATCGACGTCGGTCATGGAAACTGCGCAGTGGTCACCGGTGTGGACTGGACGTTGATGGTGGACGCGGGCGCGAGCGCCGCCGTCATACAGACGATCGAGTACCTTGGACTCGATCGACTCGATGCGATCGCCATTTCTCACCGTGATCTCGATCATGCGCGTGGGCTTGTGCCGTTGCTCAGTCGCAGGGATCTCGAGATCGGCGCTATCTACGTGGGCGCCGACGCTGCGAAGAACCCGAGCGCGCCTGAAACCGCGAACCTGCTCGTCGCCTTGGCCGACGCCAAGCGCAACGGTCGCTGCCTTGTGAGCCGGGATCTCGATGACACATTTAACTCCGAGACGCTGAGCGGCGGCGGGGTGAGCGTTGAGGTGCTGGCACCATCGTTCGAGCTTGCCATGACGGGTCCGAAGGGAAAGAGCTCGACGGGCTCCACGATCTCCAGCAACTCAGTATCGGCGGTGCTTCGCGTCACGTTGAGCAACGGTCGGCGAGTGCTCTTGCCCGGCGACCTGGATGGCGTCGGACTTGCCGAGCTGCTTGGAAGGGGAGCAGACCTGTCCGCTGACGTGCTGGTCTTTCCTCATCATGGGTCGCTGAGCACGGTTGCAGACGAACGGGCTTTTGCCGCGGAAGTGGTCGAGGCGGTTGGAGCGAGCACAGTTCTGTTCTCTGTCGGGCGCTCAGCAAAGGCCCGCCCCACCGAGGAGGTCATGCGTGGCGTATTCGACGCGAATCCGAAAGCGGAGATCGCGTGCACACAGATGTCCAGTGGCTGTCTCGAGGCCGATGCTGAGCTGCCGGATAGGCTTGCACACCTGACAAAGCTTCCAGCTGCCGGGCGTGCTGGTTGTCGCAGCTGCGCAGGCTCGATGACCATAGGCGACTTAGGCATCGAGGGCCCCAACGTGGCCACCTATCAGGAATACATCGGAGTAGTCGCAAAGACACCGATGTGTCGCACAGTCCGTCCTTAGGCAACGCCTTTCTGTAGAGGCCAAGCTAGCCGCTCGGGCTGACGCCGCCGGTCGCGCCTGTGCCCCCCGATTTGGAGCTGGGGGCGGCTTCCGTGGGAGGGGTCGAGGGGGCTGGGGTTGCGGGCGGCGGCGTCGGGGCTGGAGCCGCCGGAGCGTGTTCGACTGCGGGGGCGCCGGCGCCCGATTCGCCAGTGGGGCTTTCATGTGGGGTCGCTGCGGGGCTGTGGGCTTCGCCGCCGCCTGTGGATTTGGTTGCGGTCACAGGCGGTGCGCCAGCGCTTTCGCCGGTTGTGGAGGGTTCGGTCTGGGTGGCGCCGGCGGAGCCTTCCTTTGTGCCGGCGGTCTTCGAGCCGTGTTCCTGGGCGCGGTCGTGTTCGACCTGGATCGCGGACAGCATGAAGTTGTGCCAAATGAGCGCCGGGAAGGTGCCCCCAAGAACGGGAGAGCCGTCGAAGTCAGTGGTCATCGGCACGAGGCTGTCGGGGTAGCCGACCCACACCGCGACTGTGTACTTGCTGTCCCAACCGACGAACCAGGCATCGCCGTAGTTGGAGGTCGTGCCGGTCTTACCGGCAGCGAACTGACCGATCGCGGCGGCCTTGGCGGTGCCGTACTGCAGCACGGTCTCGAGCACGGAGGTCTCGGTGCTGGCGACGTCCGGTGGCAGTACGCGCTTGGTGATCACGGCGTTGCGATCGCTGTGGTGGCCGTCGGAGAGCGTGTGCGCGCCGGCGCTCACTTCCTGGATGCCCACAGGCTCGAAGTCGGACACGAGCGACCCACTCACCCGCTGCCCAGCGTGGGCGATCGTCTCATAGGAGTGGGCCATGTCGAGCGGTGTGACGCCCACGCTCAACCCGCCGATCGTCATCGCCGGGTTGGTCGAGATCGGGGTCGTGATGCCCATCCTGTGCGCCAGATGGGCGATCTTGTGAGTGCCTACCTTCAAGCCGACTTCCGCGTAGATCGAGTTGTCAGAGAACGCGGTCGCCTCGGTCAGGGTGTTGGAGCCCGTATACGCCCCTTCGTCGTTGTGCACGACGAACTTTTCCTTGCCGTGGGCGCTGGGGACGAAGAAGGTCTTCTGACGCGAAGACCAGACCGAGTCGGGTGAGATGCCATGCTCGAGCGCCGCTGCGAGGTCGAACGCCTTGAAGGAGGATCCGGGCTGTCGCTCGCCCTCGGTTGCGAGGTTGAAAGGGGTCTCGTCGTAGTTGCGTCCGCCGACCATCGCCCGCACCTGGCCCGTCGAGTTTTCGATCGCCACGAGCGCCGCGGTCGGACCGCTCGGCCCCGGCAGGTATCCACTGATCGCCTGTTCGGCGGACCGCTGCAGACCGAGATCAAGCGTTGTCTTGATCCGCAGGCCTCCGTTGTACACGCGCGGGGCGCCATAGCGTTCGATCACCTGCTGCTGGACCCAGCTGGTGAAGTAGCCGACGTCGACCCCTTCGACTAGCGGCTGCTTTGGTGTCTGGATGTCCTTCGGTGCCGGCAGGGCCTGATTGACGCTTTCGTCATAGACAGCGTTCGTTATGTAGCCCTGCTGGAGCATCTGTGCAAGGACGACGTTACGGCGGGCCCTGGCCGCCAGGGGATGATTCCCGGGGTCATAGGCGGTCGGGGACTGAATGATCCCCGCAAGCAGCGCCGCTTCGGCGGGCTCGAGTTCCTGCACACACAGTTTGTGCCCCGGCTCCCCGCAGCCGAGATGATTGACATCGGCGCCGAAGTAGGTCTGGGCGGCGGACTCGATTCCATAGGCCCCGTTGCCGAAGTAGATCGTGTTCAGATACGCGGTGATGATCTTTTCCTTTGACCACTTGTGCGAGAGCTGATAGGCGAGGGCCGCCTCGCGCAGCTTCTCGAAGATCGTCCGGTGCGACTGTGCTCGAAGCGCGTTCTTGATGAACTGCTGCTCGATCGTCGAGGCGCCCTGCACACTGCCTTTGTGCGCGACGTCCTGAACGAACGCGCGCGCGATGCCCCGGATGTCGACCCCGCTGTTGCCCTCGAAGCGCTTGTCCTCGATCGAGATCACCGCCTGCTTGACGATCGGGGGAATCTGCGCCGGCGTGACGATCACGCGGTTCTGTTCGCTGATGACGCCGATCGGATGGCCGAGGTCGTCCAGCAAGACCGAGCTCTGGGCGTCCTTCAGCTGCGAGAACTTGGTCAGCGACGGCAGGTCGGACGCGACGGCCGTGAATATGCCGAAGACGAAAGAGATGAGGCCAAGCAGCAGGACGGCGAAGAGGATCAGCAGGAAACGAAGCCTCTTCAAGCGCGGCCGGCCGCGGGCAGGCAATGCGGCTAGCTCCACCGGGACGCGAGAGTCTAGCATTGGGTCCGATGCCGAATGCCGCTTCGAGGACAGTCCGCCAAGCCGTTTCGCTCGAGGCAAACTCCGTCGACAGCCTCCCGGCCGGCAGTCTTGCGGAGAAGCTTGCAAGCGCCGACGTCCAGCGTCGCCCGCTGCGTGTGAAGCTAGGGATCGATCCGACAGCGCCGGACATCCATCTCGGCCACGCGGTGGTCCTACGCAAGCTACGCGAGTTCCAGGACGCCGGCCATCTGGTGGTGCTGATCATCGGCGACTACACCGCGCGGGTGGGCGATCCCTCTGGTCGCTCGACGCTGCGCCCGATGCTCTCCGAGGCGGAGATCGAGGCGAACGCAGCCACCTTCCAGGAGCAGGCGCTGAAGATCCTCGACGGCAGTCCTGAGCGGCTGGAAGTGCGACGCAACGGCGAGTGGCTCGAGATGGAAATGGCGCAGTTGCTGGCGCTTGTGCGCAGCACTACTGTGGCGCAGCTGCTCGAGCGCGACGACTTCGCTCGGCGCTGGCAGGCCTCAGAGCCGATCTCGATGCTGGAGCTGCTCTACCCGCTACTGCAGGGATATGACTCCGTGGCGGTGCGCTCGGACCTGGAGCTGGGGGGGACAGACCAGAAGTTCAACCTGCTGCTTGGCCGTGACGTGCAGCGCGCTTACGGACAGTCAGAGCAGGCGATCCTCACGATGCCGATCCTCGTCGGGACCGATGGCACAAAGAAGATGTCCAAGTCGCTTGGCAACCACATCGGGATCACCGACGAGCCCCAGGAGATGTACGGCAAGACGATGAGCATCCCCGACGAGGCCATGGGCGAGTACTACAGGTTGCTACTCGGTTGCGAGCCCAAGGATGGCCTGGGGCCGCGCGAGGCAAAGCGCGAGCTCGCCCGCGAGATCGTCACGTGGTTGCATTCGGCCGAGGCGGCCCGGGATGCCGAGGCGCACTTCGACCGCATATTCGTGCAGCGGGCTGCCCCCGAGCAGATCGACGAGCTCGTGTTCGAGGTCGAGAACGGGGTCGTGCACATGCCTGGGCTGGTGGCTGGCGCGTTCGGGATCTCCCGCTCGGAGGCCCGTCGCCTGATCGACCAGGGCGGGGTGTCGCTCGACGAGCAGCCTCTCGACGGCGGCGAGCACGACCTCCCCCCGGCGCGTTTGGACGGGGCTGTGCTGCGTGTGGGCAAGCGCCGTTTCCGCAGGCTGCGAGCCAGTTGAGCGGGGGGCTGGCCTGGGCGGTTGCGGGTCCGGCTGGCGGTGCAGCGCAGCCGGTGCAGACGTCCGTCGGCGTGATGCCCTAACATGCTGGGCACAGCAGCTCGGCTCTGCGACCGAGACGGTGGGCTACGGTCCGCCACGGGGCAGAGGAGAGCGCTATACTGTACGGTCGGCCTGCAAGCGTCCTAGGACGTGGGCTGAACGGTCTCCTCTCACGAGAAGTCCTCTCAAGAGAGGCTACGACGGTCTTTGAAAACTCAACAGCATGCGCACCTACGATCGAGAATCGATTGTGGTGTGCGTCCAGGTTCGACCCGCCACGGGAGCGCTTCGGCGTACTCGGTGGCGGCAAAGAGTCAAGTAGAAGAGAAGTACCTCGTCATGGAGGGGACCACGGTGTATGGGTCCCTATTCACCTATGACAGCTTTTCGTGAAGTTCTTCACGGAGAGTTTGATCCTGGCTCAGGACGAACGCTGGCGGCGTGCTTAACACATGCAAGTGGAGCGACGAACCAGGGCTTGCCCTGGGGCAGAGCCGCGAACGGGTGAGTAACACGT
>DATHPT010000019.1:0-8716 GCA_035483615.1 Solirubrobacteraceae bacterium
ACGATCGCCACGCTGGCGCCCGAGCTGAAGGTGCTCGCGCCCGTGCGCTCGTGGCAGATGGGCCGCGAGGAGGAGATCGCCTACGCGCGCGAGCACGGCATCCCCGTGAAGGGGGGCAGCGAGGTGGTGCCGTATTCGATCGACGACAACCTCTGGGGCCGCTCCTCGGAGGGCCGCTGGATCGAGGATCTCGACCACGCCCCCGAGGACGATGTCTTCCAGCTCGTCACCCGGCCCGAGCTGGCGCCTGATGAGGCCGAGATCGTGGAGATCGAGTTCGAGCGCGGTGTGCCGGTCGGATTGAACGGCGAGCCCATGGAGCTCGTCGCGCTGCTCGAAGCTGCCGCCGAGATCGCCGCGCGCCACGGCGTGGGGATCGTCGATCACATCGAGGACCGCATCGTCGGCCTGAAGGTGCGCGACATCTACGAGGCGCCCGCCGCATCGATCCTGCTCCCGGCTCACCAGGAGCTCGAGAAGCTTGTCTGCACGATCCACCAGAACCAGTTCAAGGGCCAGCTCGACCGTCAGTGGGCGTACCTCGTCTACGCCGGCCTGTGGTGGGAGCCGCTGCGCGCAGACCTCGACGCCTACATGGACACCGTCAACGCCCAGGTCACCGGCACGATCGGTCTGAAGCTCTACAAGGGCCATGCCCGCGTCATCACCCGCTCCTCGCCGAACGCCATCTATGACCAGGCGCTCGCCTCCTTCGGCGAGTCCGGAGGCCTGTTCTCCCAAACCGCCTCCCCCGGCTTCATCGAGCTGTGGTCCTTGCAGTCGCGCATGGCCTGGCGTCTGCGCAACGGCTAGCCGCAGCCCACAGCCCGCAACACCGTCCGGGCGCGCTTCGCAACACCGTCCGGGCGCGCCTCTAGGGTGACGCCCGATGATGATCGAGGAGAGCGAGACCCCCGACGCGGGCTCACCGTCTGACGCAGGCTCAGACGTGCTGGCGGCGCGTCGCGCCCGCCACGCCGATCCGGCCGTGATCCGCAGAGCGGAGGCCGCCGAGGCGGTCGCCCGCAACCTCGAGACCCACCTCGCAGCGCTCGAGCAGCGCATCGAAGAGATCGGCCGCGAGCGCGAGCGTGTCGCTCAACAGCTCACCGAACGCGAATCGGACGTTCGCAGTGTCAAGCAGCGCGAGTACGCCGAGCAGCAGCTGCGCGTCGAGGCCGAGGAGCGCGGCGAGCGCCTACAGCGCGAGATGCGCGCCGAGATCCAGGAGCTGCGCACCCGTCTAGAGGACACCGAGCGCCACGTCGGGGAACTCAGCGCCGAGCTGAGCCAGCTGCGCGAGCGCGACGCGCGGCTCACGCCGATCGTACGCGAGCTGATGGAGGTCGCCGCCGGGCTACGCGCCGGCTTCGAGCGCGAGCTCACCGCGCTGCGAGAGGAGCTTCAGCAGCAGGTGATCTGGGAGCGCGAGACCTATGTCCGCGAGCTCACCGCGATGGGCGCCCGCATGGAGGACCTGCGCTTCGAGTTGACCCGCACCGCGGCCGACCTGCGCGCCCAGCTCAGCGCCGAGCCGTTGGAGGAGTCGCTGCTCCAGCACACCACCGAGCCCCAATCCGAGCGCGAGGCCGCCCACCGCCGGGAGATGGCCGACGCGCTCGTCGCAGCCGTCGACCGCCTGCGAGCGCGAGTCGCCGAGGTCAAGGAGGCCGAACAGGCCGAAGAAGCCCAGCCCGAGACCAGCGCCCACATCGAGGCGCCGCCGCCCGAGACGGTCCAACGGGCCGAGCCGGCGGAGCAGGACTCCAAGCCGGACGTCGCATGGACCCCTAGCGAGCAGAGCTCCAATCCGAGCGAGCCGGCGATTGCCTTCAAACCGTCGCCGTTCATCGCCGAAGTCCCGGAGGAGAGACCGTCCGCCGCGACGCCTCCTCCGCTCGAGCGCTCGTCGGATGAGCCCCCGGAGCAACCCGCACCGGTCCTCGAGTCACCCGCTCCCGCCGCGCCCGGGCCCGCCGCGCCCGCGGTCTGGCCGCCGGTGGGAGACCCGCCTGCGATCAAGTCCCCGGCGGTCGAGGAGCCTGCGCTCGTGGAGCCCACTGTTGTGGAGCCATCCGCGGTCGAGGAGCCTGCGCTCGTCGAGCCCGCAGTTGTGGAGCCTGAAGTTGTGGAGTCTGAAGTTGTGGAGCCTGTAGTTGTAGAGCCCTCTGTTGTTGAGGAGCCAGCCGTTGAGGAGCCCGTTGAGAGGGTTGTGTCCGAGGAGCCTGTGGTGCTGGAGCCATCCGCGGAGGAGTCATCCGCGGAGGAGCCCGTGCTCGCCGCAGAGCCGCCGGTCTTCGAGCAGGAGCAGCGTGCGGATGGGCTGGCGGCGCCGATCGCGGCGGCCGATCGACTCGCTCCGGTCGAGCCGGAGGTCGCGGGTCTCGGTCCCAATGGGACGGTCAGCGCGAAAGCCGTCAGCTCGGGACCGGTCGCGCTGCAATCGCGCCCGCTGTCGGTGCCGGAGAAGCGGATCTCGTGGCTGGCGCCGGCGATCCGCAAACTGGCGGCCGAGCGCGACGCCAAGCTCGCGGCCGAACTGGTGATCGAGCTGATCCCCGCCCAGCGGGAGACCGTCAACGGGTCGCTCAACTACGAGATCAAGATCGGCGAGCTCGGGACCTTCTATGTGACGCTCGATCCAGGCCAGGCGACGATCTCGAGAGAACCCCGCGGCTCGGTCGACTTCTCGCTCGAGGGCCCGGTCGGGGCGTTCAGCGAGCTCGCCGCCGGCGGCACCTCGCGCCGGCAGGCCGGGTTGCGCATACGCAAAGGCCGGCGCAGCGCACGACGCTTCCTGAAGACCCGGCGCCGGCCGGTGGCGCTGGCCGACCTGGCTTCCGCCGGAGTCGACGTGTGGCCCGGTCTGCTGCTGCTCGCGATGGGCGAGGCGATCGACCCCTCCTGGACCAGCGGCCGGCGCTTCGAGCTCGCCTTCGCGATCCAGGACACCTCCGATGTGGTCATCTATGTACGCGTCCGCGACGGCGAGCCAGTCCTCGTGAGTCGCACCGCCACCGGACAGCCGGTGGCCACGATCTCGCTCAGCGGCCACGCGCTCATCTGCCTGCTCGCAGGCACCCAGGCCCCACCCGAGCACACGATGCTCGTCACCGGCGACGCCACCTCTGTGGACATGTTCCTGCAGTGGACGGCACGCGCGCAGGGCCTGACAGTCACCGCCTCCTGAGCCCCGAGAACCGCCCTTTGCGGCCTCCACACTGGCAGTGCTCGGTCCGCCGATCGGATGCCTAACATCCAGCATCGGTGACCCCCCAGTCCTGCGCCCACCTGCACGTCCACTCCGAGTACTCGCTGCTCGACGGCGCATGCAGGATCGAGGCGCTTGCAAAGCGCGCCGCCGAGTTCGGCCAGCCGGCGCTCGGGCTGACCGACCACGGCGTGATGAACGGCATGGTCGAGCTGCACAGCGCATGCGCCAAGTACGACGTCAAGCCGATCTTCGGGTGCGAGATCTACATGGTCGACGACCACACCGCACGCGGCCCCGGCCGCGTCGAGCGCAACCACCTCACCTTGTTGGCAGCCAACGACACGGGCTACCGCAACCTCGTGCAGCTCTCCTCCGCCGGCTTCCTGGACGGACTGCACAGGGGCAAGCCCACGGTCGACCTGGCCCAGATCGAGCAGCGCTCCGAGGGGATCATCGCGCTCACCGGCTGCCTTGCCTCGCGCTTCTGCCAGCGACTGCTCGACGATCGTCCCGAGGACGCTCGCGCCCACGCCGAGGACCTGGTGGGGATCTTCGGCGCCGAGAACGTCTACTTCGAGGTTCAGAAGAACGGCCTGGCCCCGCAGGACAAGTGCAACGAGGGGATCGTGCGGATCGCCCGTGAGATGGGGGGGACTCTGGTCGGCACCGGTGACGTGCACTACCTGCGTCGCGAGGACTACGACCATCACACAGCGCTGCTGTGCGTGCAGACCAAGAGCACGCTCGCCGCGCCGAAGATGACCTTCGAGACCAACGAGTTCTACCTGCGCGACAGCGCTGAGATGGTCGACGCGTTCGCCGAGTGGCCCGAGGCGATCGCGAGCACGCTCGAGATCGCCGAGCGCTGCAACGTCCAGCTGGAGCTCGACAAGCAGCTGATCCCCAAATACCCCACGCCCGAGGGCGCCACCGAGCGTGAGTACCTGCGCTCGCAGGTCGAAACCGGCCTGCGCGTGCGCTACGGCGACCCGCCGCCGGCCGAGGCGCTGGCGCGCATGGAGATGGAGCTCGGCGTGATCGACCGGATGGGCTTCAACGCCTACTTCCTGATCGTGTGGGACTTCGTCAAGTTCGCCAAGGAGAACGGCGTCGCCGTCGGTCCCGGGCGTGGCTCCGCCGCCGGATCGATCGTGTCCTACTGCCTGGCGATCACCGACGTCGACCCGCTGCGCTACGACCTGCTGTTCGAGCGCTTCCTGAACCCCGAGCGTGTGTCGATGCCAGATATCGACATCGACTTCTCGGTGCGCGGGCGCGAGCGCGTGATGCGCTACGTCACCGAAAAGTACGGCCGCGAGTCGGTCGCCCAGATCGTCACCTTCGGCAAGATGTTCCCGCGCGCCGCCACCCGTGACGCCGCCCGCGTGCTCGGCTATGACTACGGCTCCGGCGACCGCCTCGCGAAGCTGATCCCCGACCCGATCATGGGCCGCTCGCCCTCGTTCGAGGACTGCATGAAAACCGGCGAACCGCTGCGCAAGGCCTACGACGAGGAGCCCGACGCGCGCCGGATCGTAGACGTCGCGAAGGGCCTCGAGGGAATCGTGCGCAACTCCTCGATCCACGCGGCTGCGGTCGTGATCGCGGACCGCCCGCTGACCGACATCGTGCCGCTGCAGCTCGCCGACGCCGGCACCGGCGAGGACGGCGAGCGCTCCTACCGCACCGTCACCCAGTTCTCGATGAAACCGATCGAGGAAATCGGGCTGTTGAAGATGGACTTCCTCGGCCTGCGCAACCTCGACGTGATCGAGGACGCGCTCGACATCATCGGGCGCTCCTGCGGTACCCGCCCGGACATGTCCACGCTGCCGCTCGATGACGCCCGCACCTATGAGATGTTGACCCGCGGCGATTCGATCGGCGTGTTCCAGTTCGAGTCCGAGGGGATGCGCGAGGCGCTGAAGCGGGTCCGCCCGGACGAGTTCAACGACCTCGTAGCGCTTGTGGCGCTCTACCGGCCCGGCGCGATGGACCAGATCCCGGTGTACGCGAAGGGAAAGCGCAATCCCGAGGCGATCTCCTACCCCGACGAGCGCCTGCGCCCGATCCTCGAATCCTCCAAGGGAGTGATCCTCTACCAGGAGCAGGCGATGCAGATCTCCAAGGAGATCGCAGGCTTCTCCGGCGCAAAGGCCGACGATCTGCGCAAGGCGATCGGCAAGAAGAACCGCCAGGCGATGGCGGCGCTGAAGCCGGAGTTCGTCGAGGGCTGCCGTGCCTCGGGCACGCGCCCAGAGGTGATCGACCTGCTCTGGCAGACCAACGAAAAATCTGCCGACTACTCGTTCAACAAGTCCCACGCCGCCTGCTACGCGCTGATCGCCTATCGCACCGCCTGGCTGAAGGCGAACCACACGGCCGAGTACATGGCCGCGCTGATCTCCTCGGTGATGTCAACCAAGGACAAGGTTCCGTTCTTCGTCGCCCGCTGCGAGGAAATGGGCATCGAGATCCTGCCACCCGACGTGAACCTCTCAGACCACGAGTTCACAGTCGGTGTCTCCGAGCACGCCGCCGCCGCAGGCGAGGCTCCCAGCGCGGCCGGCAACATCCGCTTCGGCCTCGACGCGGTGAAGGGAGTCGGATACCAGGCGGTGGAGGCGATCAAGTGCGCCCGTGAGGAGGGTGGCCCGTTCACCTCGCTGTGGGACTTCTGCGAGCGCGTCGACAGTCGCGCGGTCAACAAGAAGGCGATCGAGGCGCTGATCAAGTGCGGCGCGCTCGGCTCCACCGGCGCGACCCGCATGGGAATGCTCGCCGTGCTCGAAACGGCCCAGTCCGCGGGTCAGAAGATCCAGCAGGACGCGCTCGTGGGCCAAGGCTCGATCTTCGATCTCGAGCCGGCGACGCCGTCCTCCTCCAACGGCGCAGCGCCGGGCGCCGGATTGCTGAAGCTGAGCCACCCGCCGATCCCCACCGAGGAGTTCGACCAGCCGGCGCTGCTCGCGGTGGAGAAGGAAGCGATCGGCCTGTTCATCTCAGCGCACCCCTTGAAGCCGATGCGCGAGGCGCTGAGGGCGCGCGTGGACTGCTCGCTAGCGGCGCTCGCCGTCGATCAGGTGGTGCTCATCCGGGGCCGAGTCGACCACAAGGAGGCTGGCAAGACATGCGTGGTCGTCCAGTCGGTCGACAGGTTCGCGCCCACCGAGCAGGAGATGGAGCGCGCCAACAGCGAGGCCAAAGCGATCTCCCTCGCCCAGGCAGCCGCGACCCAGCCGGTGCACCTGCAGGTCAACGCGGCGCGGCTGCCCGCAAGCGCGATCGAGGACGTCAAGGACATCATCGAGACCCACCACGGGCCCGCCGAGGTGGTGCTCGAGATGATCACCAGCGCCGGCACCCGCATCCTGCGCCTCGGCGAGGCCTACCGCGTCCAGCACACCCCCGGCGTGCGCGCCGAGCTCGAACAGGCGCTCGCGCCAGCAGCAGCACTGGCCGCAACCGCCTGAGGGCCGTACGCGCTTCGCATTCCGGCGATCGCGGTCGCCTTGGCTCTCAGCGGCGTCTGGGCTTCTTCTTGCGCTCGCGCAGACCCCGCTCGCGCAGCTCGGTCGCGAGCTGGATCTCCTCGCGAGTGGGGCCGGAGCGGTTCTCTCCAGGGGTCTCGAGCACACACGGAAGATCCTGAAAGCAGGGCGTCGAGAGGAACGCCATGCAGCCGCTCTCGCCGAGCTCGCCCGCGGCGATGTTCGCATGACGATCGCGGTTGGCGCCGAGCGCGGTCTGGGAATCGTTGAGGTGCAGCGACCCCAGGCGCTCCAGGCCGATCTTCTCTGAGATCTCATCCGTCAGCGCGTCCATCCCGGCGTAGGAGCGGATGTCATAGCCAGAGGCGAACAGGTGACAGGAATCCAGGCACACCCCGAGCCGCTGGCCGCCACCGCCGGCCTCGAGCAGCGCCGCCAGCTCCTCGATCGAGCGTCCCAGCGTGCCGCCGGTGCCGGCAGTGTTCTCGAGATGAAGCGGGCAACCCTCGCTCTCCGCCAGCGCCTCCGCGATCGTCTCGCCCGCCCGCGCCACCGCCTGGGCGGGATCGCCCGTCTTAGCCGAGCCCGGGTGCAGCACGACACCGGCTGCCCCGATCTCGTGGCCAACTCGCAGCGAATGGGTCAGCGACACCAGCGACTTCTCGCGGATCTCTGGATCCTCGCTGGCGCAGTTCAGCAGATACACGGCATGGATCAGCACCGCATCGATTTGACTGCTGGCCATCGCCTCGCGGAACGCCTGCACATCCTCGTCGCGGTACACGGTCGGGCGCCACATGCGCGGCGACTGGTTGAAGATCTGGATCGCACGGCAGTCGCGCTCGAGCCCCCGCTCGATCGCCTTTGGCAGTCCCCCAGCCGGGGACACGTGAGCTCCGATCAGCATGCCGGGGCATCCTCGCACGCCGATCGCCCAGCGGCTCCGATCAGCATCGTTTCCTCCAGGGTGCGTGTGCGACTAGCATGGCGGCGAGATCTTATGAGGGTTCGCTTCGCACCATCGCCCACCGGGGCGCTTCACATCGGCGGCGCGCGCACCGCGCTGTTCAACTGGCTGCTGGCCAGGCACAACGGCGGCACGTTTCTGCTGCGCATCGAGGACACCGACCGCGAGCGCTCAACGCCCGAGAACGTCGAGCAGATCCTCGACGCCCTGCGCTGGCTGGAGCTCGACTGGGACGAGGGGCCGATCTTTCAGGGAGAGCGGGCGGCCCGCCACCACGAAGCACTCGAAGCGCTGCTCGAGGGAGGGCACGCCTACCGCTCCAGCGCCACCGCCGACGACGTGGCCGCCTACAAGCGCCTGCACGGCGCCGAGCGCGGATTCCGCGGTGAGGAGTGGGGGGGAAATCAGAAAGAGGGAGCTGTGCGACTGCGCGTGCCCGCCGGCGGCACGACCGTCGTGCACGACATAGTCCGTGGGGACACCAGCTTCGAACACGTGCACCTCGACGATCCCGTGATCGCCCGCGCCGACGGCTCGGTGCTCTACAACTTCGCGGTCGCGATCGACGATCTCGACGCGCAGATCACCCACGTGGTGCGCGGCGAGGACCACCTCTCCAACACGCCCAAGCAACTGCTCGTCCTGCAAGCGGCCAAAGCCGTCGGCTTTGGCACCGACGCGCCCGAGCCTCTGTACGCCCACCTGCCACTGCTGCACGGCCCCGACGGCAAGAAGCTCTCAAAGCGCCACGGCGCGGCCTCCGTGCAGGAGCTGCGCGAAGCCGGCTACCTGCCCGCGGCTGTACGCAACTATCTGGCGCTGCTCGGCTGGGGCTCGGGAGACGACGCGACCGTGATGCCCACCGACGAGCTCGTGCGCCGCTTCGAGCTCGAGCGGGTCAGCCGCAACCCGGCCCGCTTCGATGAGACCAAGCTGCGTTGGCTCGACGGGATCTACATCCGCGAGCTGTCCGTCCCAGAGCTCGCAGAGCGGGTGCTCGACTTCCTGCGGATCACAGACCCCGAGGCCGCGGACGCCGCCGGG
>DATHPT010000020.1:0-6338 GCA_035483615.1 Solirubrobacteraceae bacterium
GGCTGCATCGTGTGGGCGCTCGGGCGCTGGCTCGCCCTGGAACCGCGCTGGACGGTCTCGCTGATGCACTCGCTGCGCGAGGCCGGCTACCGCGGCTCGGCCACCTGGGCCGAGTTCAGCGACTGGGCCCGCCTCGGTCGCTGAATCGCGGGAATCGTAAAAACCCCTCTAAAATAAGAAGTTCTAGCGGTCTGTCCGAACCGCGCGAGACGATGCTCGGCCCCAGTGAACAGAGTCGAGTGGGCGTCGCGTTAGTGCCGGCGCAGAGGAGGTAAGGCCGATGGATTTCACACCGCACCCCACGATCCAAGAGGACACCGCAGCCGGTGTGGCATTGGCCGTCAAACGCCTGTTCACCTCCCCCGGCACACACCCTTTCGACACGGTCGAGTGGGAGCTGCGCGACGCTCGCATCGGCCATGGTGACCGGATCGCCTTCGAGCAGACCGACGTCGAGTTTCCCAAGAGCTGGAGCCAGAACGCGACGAACATCGTCGCCCAGAAGTATTTCCGCGGGCAGATCGGAAACCCCGAGCGCGAGCGCTCTGTCAAGCAGATGATCGGCCGCGTCGCCGGCACGATCGCCGGCTGGGGCCGCGAGCGCGGCTACTTCGCGACCGAGCAGGACGGCGAGGCCTTCGAGGCAGAGCTCACCCACATCCTCCTGCACCAGATGGCGGCGTTCAACTCGCCGGTCTGGTTCAACGTCGGCTTCGAGGAGAGCCCGCAGTGCTCGGCCTGCTTCATCCTGTCGGTCGAGGACACGATGGAGTCGATCCTCGAGTGGAACACCAAGGAGGGCAACATCTTCCGCGGCGGCTCGGGCTCGGGCATCAACCTCTCGAACATCCGCGGCTCGATGGAGCCGCTGGCCAAGGGCGGCACCGCCTCCGGTCCCGTGTCGTTCATGCGCGGCGCCGACTCGTGGGCGGGCACGATCAAGTCCGGTGGCAAGACGCGGAGGGCGGCGAAGATGGTGGTGCTCGACATCGACCATCCCGACATCCGCGAGTTCATCTGGTGCAAGGCCAAGGAGGAGGACAAGGCCGAGGCGCTGCGAGACGCCGGCTTTGACATGTCGATCGACGGCGACGGCTTTAAGTCGATCCAGTACCAGAACGCGAACAACTCGGTGCGGATCACCGACGAGTTCATGCGCGCCGTCGAGGCCGACGGCGAGTGGCGCCTGACGGCGCGCTCGACCGGGGAGCCGGTCGGAGAGCCGCTGCAAGCGCGCGAGCTCATGCGCGAGATCGCAGAGGCCGCCTGGCGCTGTGCGGACCCGGGTGTGCAGTACGACACCACCATCAACCAATGGCACACCTCGCCGAAAAGCGGGCGCATCAACGCTTCGAACCCGTGCAGCGAGTACATGCACGTGGACGACTCGGCCTGCAATCTCGCCTCGCTGAACCTGATGCGCTTTCGCCGCCCCGACGGCACGCTCGAGGTGGAGTCCTTCCAGCACACGGTCGACATCATGCTGCTGGCCCAGGAGATCGTGGTGGGCCCCTCCAGCTATCCCACCGAGGAGATCGGCGTGAACGCGCGCGCGTTCCGCCAGCTCGGGCTCGGCTACGCCAACCTCGGCGCCTACCTGATGAGCAATGGCATGCCCTATGACTCGGACTCGGGCCGGGGCACAGCCGCTGCGATCACCGCCCTGATGACCGGCCGCGCCTACCGCGAGTCGGCGCGCGTCGCGGCTGCGCTCGGCCCCTACGAGCGCTATGAGGAGAATCGCGAGGAGCACAACAACGTGATGTGCATGCACCGCGACGCCTCCTATGAGATCCCCGAGAGCGCCTGCGCCGACAGCGAGCTGCTGGAGGCCGCCAGGCGCTCCTGGGAGGAGGCCGTGGAGCTGGGCGAGCGCTTCGGCTACCGCAACGCCCAGGCCACCGTGCTCGCCCCAACCGGCACGATCTCGTTCCTGATGGACTGCGACACCACCGGCGTCGAGCCCGACTTCTCGCTCGTCAAGTTCAAGGAGCTCGTGGGTGGCGGGCAGATGACGATCGTCAACCGCACCGTGCCCCAGGCGCTCGCCACGCTCGGCTACACCGAGCAGCAGATCGAGCAGATCGAGGCCCACCTGGCCGAGCACGGCACGATCGTGGGAGCGCCCGCGCTATCCGAGGAGCACATGCCCGTATTCGACGTGGCGGTCGGCGAGCGCGCAATCTCGCACATGGGTCACATCAAGATGATGGGCGCCGTGCAGCCGTTCATCTCGGGGGCGATCTCAAAGACCGTCAACCTCCCCCAGAGCGCCACCGTCGAGGACATCGCCGACGCCTACACCCAGGCATGGCGTCTCGGGATCAAGGCGCTCGCGATCTACCGCGACGGCTCGAAGACCGCCCAAGCGCTGCGCACCGACGCCCAGAAGGGCAAGGACGCAGACGCGCCCGCCGATGTCGACGCGATCGTCGAGCAGGCCGTCACCAAGGCACTCGCCGAGGCCGGCCCGCGGCGCAAGCGCATGCCGCGCGAGCGCCAGTCGCTGACGCACAAGTTCTCGATCGGCGGCCACGAGGGCTACATCACAGCCGGCATGTACGAGGACGGCAGCGTCGGGGAGATCTTCCTGACCGACATCGGCAAGGAGGGATCGACGCTGCGGGGGATGATGAACTCGTTCGCCACCGCCATCTCGATCTCGCTGCAGTACGGGGTTCCGCTGGAGACGCTTGTGCAGAAGTTCAGCTACATGCGCTTCGAGCCAGAGGGGATCACCGGCAACCCGGAGATCCCGTTCGCCAAGTCGATGCCCGACTACATCATGCGCTGGCTGGCCTCGCGCTTCCTGGACACCGACGCCCAGGAGGAGCTTGGCATCCTCACCCCCGATGTGCGCGCCCGCAAGGCCGTCCAGGAGGCCACCCAGTCGGTGATGTCCTCCGACACCGCCGGTCCAGGCGCCCAGGACGGGGGTGGGGCTGCCGGTGACGGCCCCCAGGCCACGGCCGGCGGCGGCTCCACACCGGCGGCGTCCGCACTGACCGACTCGCCACCCGTGGTCCCCGCTCGCCTGCAGGGCCTCGACCTCGGGCCGGCCTGCAGCCAGTGCGGAGGGATGATGCAGCGCACCGGCTCTTGCTACACATGCTCCAGCTGCGGCAACAACACTGGATGTGGTTGATCTGCTTGGTCATAACGCATCAGAAGCCAAGCGTCAGACCTAGGGGATGATGCTGCAGGGCGGTTGTCTGTGCGGGGCGGTCCGCTTCGAGGTGAGCGGGCCGATCCTCTCCGCCGGGTACTGCCACTGCACGCACTGCCAGAAGCGAACGGGGACGGGCTCCTCGGCCAACTGCAGGGTGGCCCAAGCCGACTTTCGACTTTTGAGCGGGGCTGAGAAGCTGCGCTCCTACCAGCACGAGGTCGGTGTGCCGAAGCTGTTCTGCTCCACCTGCGGGTCGGCGCTCTTCAGCGGGGACCCGCTCACCGACGAGCAGGTCGCGATCAGGCTGGGCGCATTCGACGAGGACCCCGGAGCCCGTCCCGAGTACCGCCAGTTCGTCGACTCGGCCGCGCCCTGGGAGCCGATACCGGACGACGGCCGCGAGCGCTACCCGCGCTCGCGGTTCCCGAGCGCACACTCCTAGTCACCTTCTGGTTGGTCCGGACCCGCGTCAGTGCCCGGCGGCGTGCTCGGCGAGCGTCACTCGTGACTCGTCGCGGGCGAGCATGCTGATGAAGACGGCGGCGAAGGCGATGCCGAAGACAAGGAACTCGATGAAGCACATTCCGGCGCCGGCAAGCTGCTGATCGGCCAGTGCTGAGATGCCGAAGCTGCGTGGCGCGGAGGCATAGAGCGAGTATTGGGCGGTAGTCATCCACGTGAGCGGCACGCACACCGCAGCGGACGCGATGCGGGTGAAGCCCAGCAACGCCAGCCGCTCGCCGTTGGGGCGCAGGCGTGCGCGAGGAAGCGGGTCGACGATCAGCCACCACAGGGCAAGACCGGTGTAGAACAGGGTGGCGTGCTCGAGCGCGTGCACGACGGGATGCTGGGCCGCGAAGTCGAACATCGCGGGAATCGCCCACACCCAGGTGGCGGCTGCCCACAATGGGATCGCCACCCACGGGGAGGTGATGACTGAGAGCACCCGCCCCCAGCGTCCGCCTGGGGCCACGGCCCGCAGCGCCGGACGGGTCAGGCCGAGCGGCAACACGGGCGAGCGCAGCCCGAGCACTATCAAGGCAGGGGCCACGTCGGAGAGCAGCACGTGCTGGAGCATGTGCGCCGAGAGCAGCCAGTGATCGCCGATCGCGTCAAGCGGGGAGAGCAGGGCAATCGCCAGAGCGAGGATCCCGCCCGCGTAGGGCACCCAATGGCCGGCGCCGACCGCCGAGGAGCGGGACCCGGCGCGCCGGTACATGCGCGCGTACACGATCGACGCGCCGAGCAGCGCGAGGATCGCGAGGGGGTCGAGGCTCCAAGAGCCCCATCCGGGCACAGAGGTCATCGGCGGAATCCTATCCATAGGAGGCCGGGGGCGGCGGGTTAGAGCGTATGGCCGCGATCTCAGCGAGCAGCGACCGCGGACTGGTGCCCCCGAGCACGCGTAGGCGCGGCAGGCGGTAGGGATCCTCGCCGGGCCTGGCCCAACCGGGAACCACGGTGGTGGAGCCCATGTATCCGGCGGTCTTGACCGCGGCGAGAACGGTCGCGTCGTAGTGGCCGGAGGGGTAGCAGAACCAGTTGACCGGCACATGCCAGCGGCGCTGCACCTCGGCGCGCGCAACCGCAACCTGCTGGTGCAGGGCGGCGGAGTCGAGCGTGATCAGGTCAGCGTGGCTGATGCCCTGCGTGTCGAGCTCCCAGCCGGCGGACACCAATTCTGAGACCTGCGCTGTGCTAAGCCCTCCCTGTGAAGGCGGCAGACCGGTGAGCTGAATGTTCTCCACGCCGACCCATCCGAGCCTGCGCAGCACCGGAAGGGCTTGGGTGAGCTGGGACTGGTAGCCGTTGTCGAAGCTCACCACGATCGGCCTGCCTCTCGGCAGCAGCGCCCCGTGGGTCCAGTTGGCGAGCATCTGATCCATGGTCACCGCATGGAAGCCGGCTTTGGCAAGCGCTTGCATCTGCTGGGCGAACTCCTGCGGCGCCACGTACAGCCCTGGAAATTTCGCTCCCGGAGGCGCAGGATTGATGACGTGATACATCAGGATCGGGACCGGCTGATCGCCGGGCTTGCCGGTGGAGGCGCCCTCTGCGGCTGCGCTCGTGCTCCCGCTCGTACCCCGGTTCGTGCTCGAGGCGGGATTCCTCGACCCTGAATGCTTGGTGTGTGAGGCAGTCCGCGTGCCGCCAACCGGGCTGGACGCACTGCTCGCGCGGCTCGCTTTGGAAGAGTTGCCTGACTTGATCAGCACAACCGCAAGCAGCGCCACCACGGCCAGCGCCGCTGCCACGGCGAGCCCCCGCGCACGTCGGCGCGCACGTTCGCGCTGACTTGCCTCACGGCGGGCTCGCCGCTGATCGACGTCCATCTGGGTCGATGGTTTAGTTCAAACGCTTCTTGAGGGCGCTCGCTGCGGAGAATTTCGCCGCCTTGCTGGCAGCGATGTTGATGGTCTCCCCGGTTGCGGGGTTACGTCCCTGTCGGGCTGCGCGGCTGCTGACGCTGAACTTGCCGAAACCGGCAAGAGCGACCTCGCCTCCGGCCGCCAGCTCGTCGGAGATCAAGTCGATCACCGTCTCCAGCGCCTGCCGAGCCTGCGTTCCCGCCAGACCCGTGCGTTGCGCGACCCCATCAGCCAGCTCGTTCTTCGTCATGGCACTCCCTTCTCGAGTGTCGTTTCTGTGGCCAGGCTAACGGTTGGCAAGGACGTCCATGCGCCCAACTTGCGGGTTTTCCCGCATTTCAGGCCCTGATTTCCGGGCGATATGCCGAAAACGACTGCTTTTCAGGTGCATGAAGCTCCTCTGAGGGCTCCGGGCGCGGTTGCAGGCGTCCCGCGGCGCAGGCGGTCCACAGCACCGCCACCCAGGTGAGCGAGGCCAGGCTCACGTGCACCCACACGAGCTCTGTGGGTAGATGAGTCTTGTACTGGTCGAGGCCCACTATCCCCTGCAGAGCGATCAGAGCGCACGTGGCGGTGGCCGCGCGCCGTACCAGCGGGTCCGCCTCGCGGCGACGCGCCAGCCACCACACGCCGAGCGCCAGCAGGCCGAAGACGAGCGCGATCTCGCCATGACGATGGATCACGAAGTCCATCGTGCCCTTCCCGTCGAAGTCCAGGCGGTTGATGTGCTGCCCTGGCGAGCCGCCCGCGTGGGGGCCTGCAGCGGTGGCGGCGGTGCCCGCGAAGATCGTAAGGCCCCC
>DATHPT010000021.1:0-3941 GCA_035483615.1 Solirubrobacteraceae bacterium
CGCGCCTGGAGCGCTCCGAGACCCCGCACGACATGCACGGGCTCGTCGCCCAGGTCGAGAGCGCGCTCGGTCGTGGCATGCGCGCCAGCGATCGACTCTCCCGCGAGACCCTTGGCCGCTACTGGCTGGTCGCACCGGAGACGAACGGCACCGGGGCGCGGATGCTCGCCGAGCGTCTTGCCCGTCTGGTGCGCACCTCCGCCAGCCACCGTGGGGTGCCGCTGGAGGTGGCCATCGGCATCGCCGTCTGCCCCGATGACGGCACCGAGGCGCCGGCTCTGGCGGCGCGGGCCGACCTCGGCGTCTACTCGGCGCGGGCCACGGGGCGCTCGATCGCCCACACAGATCCGCCGCCGGCCAGCTGAGTCACGGGTTCGCTGCCCGCCCGACCCCTGGCATCCCGCAGGACGTGGGCGACTCGGATTCGGCGGTGGGCGTCAGTCCTTTGAGGAGGGCTGTGGGATGCCGTTGCGAGGTGCAACTGCGAGGTGCCCGTCTCTTTTGAGGAGGCTGTGGGATGCCGCTGGGAGGTGCGGCTGCGGAGTATCCGTCTCTTTTGGGGGTGTCTCTTTTGAGGGGGTGTTGCGCGCGCGTATAAGCGTCGGTGGCTGAGGGCGCTTATACGAGCGAGCGCCGACGGGTCAGCGAGCGCTGGCGGCTGAGCGTCTGTGGGCTGGCGGGCCCGGACGGGGATGGCCTCAGGCGGCTGTTGTGCCGCCGCTGGCCATTTCTTCGGCAGTCGGCTTCACTTCGGCGGGCACACCCAACAGCGGGTTGTTCGCCGTCTGGCCCACCACCTTCGTCTTGACTCGCACGGTTTCGGTGATCGCCAGCGCGCTGGCCGCCCCCCATGTGAGATCCCAGGTGGCGCCGTTGTGAGCGTATGGGCCACGATCGATGACAGGCACCGTCAGGCGATGGCCCTTGTAGTTGACGAGCACCAGCGTTCCGCATGGCAGCGTCCTCGAGGCGACCCCCACGATCACCGGGCTCATCGTCTGTCCGCAGGCGGTCTGCTGACCGTAGAAGCCGGGTCCGAACCAGGTGGCGATCTGGGGCTTGGGGCTGGCCTTGACGGGCACTCCGCTCGGCGCGCTTGCTCCGCCATTGCTCGCAAGCGCAGCAGAGCTCAAAGCCCCGGCGCACACGAGTGCGGCAGCAGCAGCGACCAGCGTTCTTTTCGCAAGCGTTCGATTCATCTGTTCGTCGTCGCCTACGGGGTGAGCTGACGGGCTCGCGCTCTAAATTCAGCGCTACGGCCTGACTACAGACCGATTCGCCCCCGCAAGCCATGCTCCGGCCTGCATTGGGTCCCCCGTTCCCCGCAACCTGGATCGCGAGAACTCGGCGTTGGCGCGAGTATACATGCTCCCCATCCGGTCACTCACGATGCGATCTCGCGAGTCGCAGAGCTCTTGAACGACTGCGGCGGGTCGCAAAATCTCCGATACAGCAGCCTAGGGTCGGCGCAGCAGCGAGAACGCCTCCTTCAGGAGACGCCCGCTCGCGGCGAGCCCCGAGCTTGCCAGCTCTCCAACTATGTCGGCCACCGACTCCACGAGCTCCACGCCGCTTGGAGGATTCACGGTGCCGCCCAGCTCGAACTCCTCCTCCGGCTCATAACCCTGCTTGGGTGCTGGCGGCTCGGGAGCCTGCCTGCCCGAGATCGGCTTCCTGGTGGGCACAGGTCGTGCGGCCGACTTTCGTGCCTTCTGTGCGGCAGCCGACTTCCGCGGAGCGGCCTTCCCCGTGACGGCGGCCTTCCCCGCGATGGCTGGTTTGGGTGCGTCGGTCGGCTTTTGTGCCACTGCCGGCTTTTGTGCCACTGCTGGCTTTCGTGCCACTGCCGGCTTTCGAGGAGACGGGACGGTCTTGGATGCGCCGCCGGCGCTCCTCGCGGCGGCTCTGCGCGCACTGGCGCGCTGCGGCCTCGAGCGTGGCAGCGCCGCGAGGATCCCGCCGTCGGGGATCGACACGTCCTCATGGCTGTTGGGGCTCTCGGCGTCGCTCATCGCCTCCCAATCATCGCGCACCCGCCCGCCGCGTGCACGGCGTGCGATTTCCGAGGAGGTGATTTCCGGAGAGGTTTAAGCTGGGAGGCGGTAGGATAGGCGCGTACATCTCAGCTGTACTGTCGGGAGGGTTTCGCCCACAACCCCGGCTAAGGTAGTCCTCGAACAGCATCCCAAGGGGTCCCGTCTGCGGGTCCTATGCCCTCTGGGAGCCTCCCGACGGAAACGGAAAAAAAAGCATGTCAGTGGTGGAACTGCAAGAGCTGGAAGAGGTCAAGAACCTGCTGACCAAGGGGCAGCAGGTGGGAGTGCTCACATTCGCGGAGATCTCAACCGCAACGTCCGATCTCGATCTGGACGAGTCCGATGTCGAGGAGCTGCACGGCTACCTCGAGAAATCGGAGATCGAGCTCGTAGAGGACATCGACCCGGCGACCGCCGCCGGCACCCAGGTCGAACGGGCGCCCGACAAGCGCGGCCGGCGCAAGGCCAAGACCGCCTTGGACCTCAAGCCGGACATGACCACCGATTCCTTGCAGCTGTTCCTCAAGGACATCGGCAAGGTGCGCCTGCTCACCGCCCAGGAGGAGGTCGATCTCGCCAAGCGCATCGAGCGCGGCGACCTCGACGCCAAGCAGAAGATGGTCGAGTCCAACCTGCGCCTGGTGGTGTCGATCGCCAAGAACTACCGCAACCAGGGCCTGCCGTTCCTCGACCTGATCCAAGAGGGCACGCTCGGGCTGGTGCGCGCCGCGGAGAAGTTCGACTACCGAAAGGGCTTCAAGTTCTCCACCTACGCCACCTGGTGGATCCGACAGGCGATCGCCCGCGCTCTGGCCGACAAGGCCCGCACGATCCGCATCCCCGTACACGTTGTGGAGAAGCTGAACAAGATCGGTCGCGCCGAGCGCAAGCTCGTCACCGAGCTGGGCCGCGAGCCCACCGCGGATGAGATCGCCGAGGTCACCGGCATCGATCCCGAAGAGGTGGATTCGATCAAGCGCTCCGCCCAGGCCCCGGTCTCACTCGAGAAGCCGGTCGGAGATGAGGAGGAGTCGGAGTTCGGTCAGTTCATCGCCGACGAGCGCGCCGAGTCGCCGTATGAGCGCGCCGCCGAGATCCTGACCAAGGAGGCGCTGCGAGAGGCGCTTGAGAACCTTTCCTACCGCGAGCGGCGCGTGCTGGAGCTGCGCTACGGGCTGGGTGGCGAGCATCCTCGCACGCTCGACGAGGTCGGACGCACGTTCAACGTCACCCGCGAGCGCATCCGCCAGATCGAGAACCAGTCGCTGAAGAAGCTGCAATCCCTCGCGGAGGCTCAAAAGCTCCGCGACGTCGCTTAGCGTCCTCGTCCAAGCCCCATCTCAGGCATCAAGTCGGCGCGCCTCCCAGCCGATGAGAGAGTCATGTTCGACGTGCACGCAGCGCTGCGCAAGCTCGTGGCCAGCAAGGGCTCAGATCTGCATCTGAAGGTCGGCTCACCACCGCTGTATCGCGTGCAGGGCACGCTCGGCCCTGACCCGAGCGCCGAGCCGCTCAGCGCTCAGGACACCGAAGACGTCCTGCACGAGCTGCTTCACGATCAGGTGAAGCTGAAGGAGTTCACCGACGACCACGAGGTCGACTTCTCCTTCGAAATCCCCGAGGTCGCACGCTTCCGCGTCAACGCGTTCCGTCAGCGCGGCTTCATCTCGCTTGCCTGTCGTGCGATCCCCACGAGGATCCTGACGATCGAGGAGCTGTCGCTGCCCCCGGTCGTGCGCGATCTGGCTGAGGAAGAGCGCGGGATCATCCTGCTCACCGGCACCACCGGCTCGGGCAAGTCAACGACCCTTGCGGCCATGATCGATCACATCAACGTGACCATGAAAAAGCACATCGTCACGATCGAGGACCCGATCGAGTTCGTGCACAGCGACAAGCGCTCGG
>DATHPT010000022.1:0-2867 GCA_035483615.1 Solirubrobacteraceae bacterium
AGTGCCCGCAGCGCGCGGAACGCATCGACGTCGGTGCTGTCGTCGCCCACATACAGCGCGCTTCTGATCGGCTCGCCGCCGTCGCGGTCGACGGCGCTCTGCAACAGTGCGCTCACGCCGAGACCCTTGTCGAGTGCAACCGGTGGGCGCACCTCGAGCACCATTCGTCCCCAATGGACCGCGAAACCCTCGCTCTCGGCCTGCTCGGCGATCTTGCGCACGAGCGCGGCGGCCGACTGCTCGTCGGGAGCCCCGCGCCAGTGGAAGGCAGCGATTGCCTCCTTGTCCTCGCTGCGAACGCGTGCGCGCTCGTGCTCGGGGGTGAAGACCCGCGCGGCGAACTCGCGCACGCGCTCAGACCAGGCCGTCAGGTCGGGGTCTAGCTCGGGACGGGTGGCGCCAGGACGCAGCAGCTCTCCGCCGTGATTGCCGACATAGGCGATGCTTCCGATCGCCACGATCTGGCGGGCGGTGGCGGCGCGGCGTCCGCTGACGCAGCCGACGAGCCGATAGCGCTTGGATATCTCGATCAGCAGCGTGCGCGTCGCCTCGGGTACATGCGCGTCGGCGGCGTGGCGAACGATCGGCGCGAGCGTGCCGTCGATGTCGAGCAGCACAGCTGCATGAGCGGGATCGGAGCGGAGCGGATCAAGCGCCTCCACAAGCGTGGCAGCCGGGGACACGGCCTTTAGTATGGCGCTCCATGCGGGCTGATCGGTCACACATGTCCCATGCAGCCTGATCGCTCGCCGAAGCTGCCGACAAGTCGCTCGCTCAAGTTGGCCCTGATCGGGACCGCCGCCGGGGCGTTCAGCGGATTGTTCGGGGTCGGCGGTGGGACGGTGATGGTGCCGCTGCTGGTGCTGTGGCTCGGCTACGGCGCGCGCGAGGCAACCGGCACATCGCTGGCGGCGATCGTGTTCATCGCCGGCTATGCCGCCGCCACCCAGGGCGTCTACGGCAACGTGCACGTGCTCGACGCGATCTTGATGGGAGTGCCGGCCATCGGCGGCGTGCTGATCGGGACCTGGCTGCAACAGCGCCTGCCCACTCGCTCGATCTCGCTGCTGTTCGCGGCGGTGCTCGTGGCGAGCGCGGTGGAGTTGCTTTCCCAGTGATCGCCGCGATCGCAATCGGGGTGTGCGCCGGCGTGGTCGCCGGTCTGCTCGGGGTCGGCGGCGGCGTGCTGTTCGTGCCGGGTCTCGTGATCTTCCTCGGCCTCGGCCAGCACCAGGCTGAGGCGACATCGCTGCTGGCGATCGTTCCGGTTGCTGTCGTCGGCACGTTCAAGCAGGACGGCTATGGCAATGTGCGCCGCCACGACGCGCTGCTGATGGGTCTGCTGTCGGTCGCGGGCGCCGCGGCGGGCGTGGCGCTGGCCAACGCACTGTCGGGCGAGCTGCTGCGCGTCGGCTTCGCGGCGCTGATGGTGATCGTGGCGATCCAGCTGGTGCGCAAGGCGGTGAGCGAGCCGGCGGAGTCATCTCCTCTTTCGGCCTCTGGGAAGCACCCGGGGACGAAATGACCCAGTCTCGTCAGATAGGCCCTAGACTGAAGATAGATGGGACTCGACAATCCCCTTCATATTGCTTTCCTAGTTGTGATTCTGCTGCTGGTGTTCGGAGCCAAGCGCCTGCCCGAGATCGGGCGCTCGCTTGGTGGTGGGCTGCGTGAGTTCAAGCAGTCAATCAACGGCGAGAGCCACAGCCACAATCAGCAGCAGCCGACGCTGCCCGCCGCGGCACCGCAACCGCCGGTGCAGACGCCTGCGCAACCGCCCGTCCAGGCGCCCGTTCAGGCGCCCACGCCGGTGGCCGCACAGGACGCCTTCGCCCAGCGGGATCCCGCGTCGACCGACCAGCGCTGACGGCTGCCGACCGCCTGCTCCGCAGGTCCGCGTCCGCATGCGCGCGGCAGGGCTACCCACGACGCAGGATCGTGCCGGTGCGCACCGCCTCGAATGCCGAGCCGGGCACCCGCTTGAGCTGATCGAGGTCTTCGTTGCTCCAGCGCGGATCTGGAGCGCCGGTGATGTACCAGGAGGAGCCGTTGTCGGCCACGATCAGGCCGTAGCGCTTCAGCGCCCGAAGGATCACAAGCGCCTCGCCGTGGTAGCCGCCGAGGCTGAAGCTCGCCTTCAAGCGCAACCGCAGCCCCATTGGGGGAAGGCTCGGGTCCGAGCTCTCGGAGGCGAAATGGGTCGCCGGGTGGATGTAGCCGCGCTGGGTGCGCTGCACGGTGACCCGCAGGGCGTGATCGATCTGCCCAGCCCGCACCTCGGGATAGCGCACCAGTAGAGGGAAGATCGGCAGACCGGCGGCATCGGCCGAGGTCCAGCCTTCCGGGCGCAGGGCGTTGCTGCGCAGATCGAAGACGGCGCCGGAGCCCGCGTCCCAGCCCGAACCGGCGCGCTGGGCGTTGTAGAGCTCATACAGCCTGCACGTGCCCTCCTGCAAGACGAGCACGTGGCGATCGCCCGCTTCCCCGGCCCCCTCCACCGGGGCTTTCGGGGGCACCGGGTAGGGACCGCGGTTCGATTCCGCCCCATATTCGGTGAAGTGAATCGGGACCCTCGGCTGGCGCGGGCCCACGACCGTGTAGGGGATGCCGTAGCTCGGAGGTGTGCCGAAGTCGGCGTGCAGGTGGATCTGCGCGCCGATGCTGTCGATGTACTGCGCGGAGTTGGGGTCCACGGGGGCGTGCGAGATGTCCTGGTTGAGCGGATTGCTCGCCGGATAGATCGGACATGAGCCTTCGTGCGGCGCAGCGGCCGGCGCCTTTGCGAGGGCGGGGGCGCTGAGCGCGACTATCACGCCCGTGACGGCAAGGACCAGGCTCCTGCGATGCAGCTGCATGGCGGCGATGCT
>DATHPT010000023.1:0-2312 GCA_035483615.1 Solirubrobacteraceae bacterium
CGCGATCGGCAGCAGGTTGAAGACAAGAATGGTGATCGCGACGGCGAAGACGCCGTCGCTGAACGACTCAGCCCGTCGCGAGTCCACTCACGCCTGGTCTTCCTGTCCCGTAGCGGGCTCGGCCGCGTCAGCCGGGGCCCCATCGCCTGGCTGTGCCGCACCCGGTTCGGGCTGTGGCGCCCCGACCGCTACCGGGACCTGCACGGACCTGATCAGCAGCTGGGCGACGTCGACGACTTCGAGCGACTCCTTGGCCTCGCCCGAGCTCTTTTTCGCAGCGACCGCGTCGCCCAGCATGACCAGGCAGAACGGGCAGCCAGTCGAGATGGTGTCTGGATCGGTACCGAGTGCCTCATCGATCCGTTCGGTGTTGATCCGCTTGCCGATCCGCTCTTCCATCCACATCCGCGCCCCGCCGGCGCCGCAGCAGAAGCCGCGCTCCTTGCACCGGTGCATTTCCTGCGGCTGCACGCCAGGTACCTGCTCCATGATCTCCCGCGGCGGGGTGAAGACCCGGTTGTGCCGGCCGAGGAAACACGGATCGTGGTAGGTGATCTTCTCCTCGATCGGCGTGACCGGGGTTAGCTTGCCATCCGCGACGAGCTGGGCCAGCAGCTGAGTGTGGTGTATCACCTCATAGTTTCCCCCGAGCTGGGGGTACTCCCGCGCGATGGTGTTGAAGCAGTGCGGACAGCTAGCGATGATCTTGCGGGCGCCGGCCTCGTTGAGCGTCTCGATGTTCTGCTGCGCCAGCATGCTGAAGACGAACTCATTGCCCATCCGCCTAGCCGGGTCGCCGGTGCATGACTCGGCGGGGCCGAGCACGGCGAAGCTGACGCCAGCGGTGTGCAGCAGCTGGGCGATCGCCTTGGTCGTTTTCTTCGCCCGGTCTTCCAGCGCCCCCGCGCATCCGACCCAGAACAGGTACTCGACGTCGTCGCCGATGGGGCCGTCGACGACCGGCACCTCGAAATCGAGCTCGGTGATCCACTCGGTGCGCTTGTTCTCGCCCATGCCCCAGGGGTTGCCTTTATTCTCCAGGTTCTTGAGCATGGTGGCCGCCTCGGCCGGGAACGCGGACTCGACCAGCACCTGGTGCCGGCGCATCCCGGTGATGTGGTCGATGTGCTCGATATCGACCGGGCACTCCTCTACGCACGCGCCGCAGTTCGTGCACGACCACAGCTCGTCCGGGTGGATGACGCCGTGGGCCTCGGCGTCGCCGACGATCGGCCGCTCGGCTTCGGCCCGGACGGACTCTGGCAGCGCCGCGCGCTCCTCGTCCGAGCTGGCCAGCAGGTAGGGCGCCTTCGCGAACGCGTGGTCGCGGAGCTCCAGGATGATCATCTTGGGCGACAGCGGCTTGTCGGTGGCCCACGCCGGGCACTGCGACTGACACCGGCCACACTCGGTACAGGTGGCCAGGTCGAGCATGCCCTTCCAGCTCAGGTCCTCGATCTTGCCGATGCCGAAGACGTCCTCGTCGGGGTCGGCCTCCTCGAAGTCGAGCACCTTGCCGTTCGAGCGCATCGGCTGGAGCGGGCCGAGGCCATTAGGCCGGCGCGCGAACAGCACGTTGATCGGGGCGATCACGATGTGGAGGTGCTTGGAGTAGGTCACAAACACGCCGAAGGCCAGGATGACAGCGAGCTGGAGCAGGATGAACGTGGTCTCGATGCCCTTGTTGGCCGCGCCCAGCGGGTGCAGCCAGTGGCCGACGATTTGCGAGGCGAACGCGCCATGTGGGTAGGGGAAGTCGCCGGTATTGATCTGGGCGCCCCGGTAGATCAGCAAGGTGGCGATGACCAGGAAAATGCCGAGGAGCACGAGCCAGGCGGCGCCGGTGTGCGAGCCCGCGAATCGTGACCTGCGGCCCTCGCGCTTCGGGTCGGACGACAGCCTGATGATCGCGAAGGTGACAATCCCCACCAGGACTCCCACGGCAAAGAGGTCCTCGATGAAGCCGACCCACGCCCACGTCCCGATCAGCGGGATGGCGAAGTGCTTGCTGAACAGGGCGCCGAACGCCTCGATAATGGTGAGGATCAAGATAATGAAGCCCCAGAAGGTCAGCGCGTGCGCGACCCCCGGCACCGTCCACTGGAGCAGCTTGCGCTGCCCGATCACCTGGGTGACCTGCGTCTCCGCGCCCTCGGCGGGATGCTCGCGTAGCGCTTGCACGCGCTCGGGCGCCGGCTGCCCCGTACGGCCGAGCTGGTAGAGCCACCACAGACGGCGGCCCGCCACCGCGGCGGCGACGACCGTGAGGGCAAGTCCGATGATGATGCGCAGTGCCAAGGCAGCCTCCAGGT
>DATHPT010000024.1:0-28268 GCA_035483615.1 Solirubrobacteraceae bacterium
TCGGAGCTCGGCGCCTGCGGCGTCGGGAGCTCCAGACGCGCTGAGACCTCTCGCAGCTCCTCTTGGGCCTCGGCTGCCTGGTCGCGCAAACGTTGGGCTGCCACCTCGGCGCCCGTAACGGCCTCGCCCTCGACCCGCAGAGCGCTCTGGATCTCCGCCTCCTCCTGTGCGCATGCGCGCAGCTCGGCCGACACCTGCTCGCCGGCGGCGCGATCCTGGCCGAGAAGTCCCTCGAGCTGCCCAAGCAGCCCCCCAAGCGACTCTCCCATATTGGCGAGCACCGCCGCCAGAGCCTCCGCACGCGGCGCCAGCTCGACGTCGGCGGCCCGCCGTGCACGCAGACGCTCGATCCGCATCGCCCGCTCAGTACGTTCCACCTGCCTGCGCTCCGCCTGTCTGCGCTCGGCGGCGAGCTCCCCCTGGAGCTCCGCGCGGCGAACCGCGAGCGGGCCCTGCTCGGGCGCGGCCTTGCGCTGCTCGATCAGGCGCGCCGCTCTGCGCTGCGCCTCGAGGGCGTCGGCCAGCGAGCGCTCGCTGTCGCGCAGCGCGCCGTCGGCCTGGTCGCGCGCCTGCTCAGCCTCGCGCGCCTGCACAAGCGCCTGCTCGACCGCCGTCCTTGCGCCGTGCTCCGCGGCAACAGCTCGCTCGCTCTGTGCGATCAGACTGTCACGTTCGTTGCGCCGAGCAAGCACGCGCTCGGCGCCGCCCTCGGTCACCTGGCGCAGCTCGCCCCAGCTCGCGAACAGCACCCGTCCTCCGGGGGTGCACGCCACTCCTCGGAAATCCTCTCCGATGTCCTCCAGACGCTCCACCACCCAGGCGTCCGCGAGCAGCCTGCGGGCGAGCTTCATCACTGCCTCGGACCCATCCACAAGCTCAATCAGCCTGAGCGCCCCCGGCGCGGGCGGCGTGGCCCCAGCGTCCTCGCTGTGGTTGTGCGCGGCGCCAGAGCCCGAGCCCGTGTCCTGCTCGCTGGCAGCCTCCCCTGCCAGCAGAGCCGCGCCGCCGTCGGGGCCGACGCCGTCGAGCAGCATGCGAGCACCGTCCATGTCCCGTACCAGGGCGGCGTCCAGACGGCCGCCAAGCGCAGCCGCGAGCGCGAGCTCGTAGCCCGCCTTCACCTGCAGCGCCTCGCTCAGCGCCCGTGGCGAGCCGGCCCGTGCGCCGTGCGCACCCGCGTGGCTGCGCAGGAACTGGTTGGCTGCGGCGAGCTCGGCTCCCACCTTGGCCGCCTCCCGTCGCGCCGCCTCGGCCTCGGCTTCCACGCCACGCAATGCCGTACGCGCCTGCGCAGCATGCGCATCGGCCTGCTCGCGTGCCTCGCGCGCGGCCTGCGCCTGCGTCTGTGCCTCCTGCGCTCGCTGTGCAGCCTGCACACACTCCTCTTCCAAGCCCGCGATCTCGCGCTCGAGCTCGCGTTGGTGTTCGCCGTCGATCTCGGCGAGCGCCAGCTCGATCGCGCGCACCCGGTCGCCGCTCGCGGCCTCCTCAGGGTCGCTGCGATCCTGCCCGCTCACGTCGGGATAGGCCTGTTCGAGCGCCCCGAGCTCGATCTCGATGCGAGCGGCGCGCTCGGAGACCGTTGCCGCCGTCGCAGCCGCCTGCTCGCCTCGCATCTGCAGACGCTCGCGGGCAGAGCGCGCCTCATAGACCTTTCTGGCGAGCGCGTCATGGCGTTCGGTCCGCTCGGCCAGAGCGCTCTCGGCCAGGCTCCGCCGCTGGACAACGGCCCGCAGGCGCGACTCGATCTGCTCGCGCGCGGCCCTGGCGGCCTGCACGCCTTCCTCGGCCTCCACCAGCTGCTCGCGTCTGGCCCTGACGGCCTCGCGAGCGAGCTCGAAGCGAGCCTGCAGCATCTGGTGCTCAAGGCGCTCGTGCAGCTCGGCTGCCTCGGCCTGACGCTTGAGCGGGCGCAGGCGTGTGCGAGCCTCACGCTCGACGTCCAGCGCCCTGTCCAGATTCTCCTGGGTGCGCTCGAGCTTCAGTTGGGCGCGGCGGCGACGCTTGCGGTGCTTGCCCAGCCCAGCGGCCTCCTCGATCAGCAGACGCCGGTCACGCGGCTTGGAGGTCACGATCGCCTCGACCCGGCCCTGGGAGATGACCGAATGGGTCTCCTTGCCGAGCCCTGTGTCCGAGAGCACCTCGATCACGTCCACCAGCCGGCAGCGAGCGCCGTTCAGCCGGTACTCCCCCTCGCCGGAGCGATCGAGGCGTCGCAGGATCGATATCTCCGCCAGCGGCAGATCCACGGTGCCGTCGGAGTTGTCGAGCACGAGCTCGACCTCGGCGGCGCTGCGCGCCTGCACGCCGCGGCCACCGCCGAAGATCACGTCTTGCATCGACTGGCCCCTGACCGCCAGCGGCGATTGCTCTCCCATCGCCCACAGCAGCGCGTCTGTGACATTTGACTTGCCCGACCCGTTGGGCCCGACCACCACGCTCACGCCTGGCCCGAAGTCCAGTTTGGTGCGATCAGGAAACGACTTGAAGCCCTTCAGCGTCAGCGCCTTCAGATGCATCGATCGACCTCCTCAGCCGCGTCGCTTGCTCGAGCGCCGATGATCATCAGCTCCATGCGACTCATGCTTTCGCGAGGCTCTCAAGCGCCTCGTTCGCGGCCTGTTGCTCGGCATGCTTCTTGCTGCGACCCTGACCCTTGCCAAGCGGCCTGCCGTCCAGGAGAGCCACCACCACGAAGGTGCGGTCGTGCGGGGGCCCGTGCTCATCGGTCACCTCATAGGCAACGGTCTCGCCCCGTCGCGCCAGCTGCTCCTGAAGCGCCGACTTGAAGTCGAGTGGATGCTCGAGCGCATCCTCCATCTCCGGCGCGAATGCCTCCACCACCGCCTCGGCGGTGCGCTCGTAGCCGGCGTGCAGATAGCAGGCCCCGATCACCGCCTCGATCACCGAAGCGAGCACCCGCTCGGTCTCGAGCAACGTCACGAGCCGGCCCTCACCGTTCTCCGGGGCGGCGGCGCGCAAGCGCTCTCCGACGTGCAGGCGTTCGGCGACCGCCCGACAGGAGCGTCCCGACACAGCCTGCGCGCGGATCTTCGTCAGACGGCCCGCGCCGAAGCGCTCCGCTTCCAGGCGCGGGTACAGGTGCGCAGTGACCGCAAGCGCGAGCACGCTGTCCCCGAGGAACGCCAGCCGCGCGTAGGAGTCGCTGCGTCGCTCCGTCCAGGAGGCGTGCGTGAACACCTGGCGGGCCAGCTCCTCCGGAAGTTCGTCCAGCAGCGAGGTCAGCAGCGCCACCCCGCCCTCGCCGTCCTTCCTAATCATCGTTCGAGTGTGCCACTACGAAATCGACAGCCTGGCCGACCGTGAGAATGTCCGCGGCCTGCTCGTCCGAGATCTGCACGCCGTAGGTGTCCTCGAGCTCTTGGACCAGCGTATAGAGATCCAAGGAATCTGCCTCGAGGTCATCCTTGAAGTGGGTGCGCTCGCCGATCTGCTCGGGATCGACATCCAACTCGTCGGCCAGATGAGCCTGTATGAGGACGAACACTTCTTCGCGGGTCATTCGCCTGCCAGGCTAGCCGGATCGGCGGACACAGGGGCGCTTCTCAGCGCTCCGGCCTGGCTGAGCGCCGCGTAAGTCGCTCCCACCACATCCTCGCGCGCCCCGCGCTCGGCCCGCAGCACCGCCTGGGCAAAGCCGTGCCTGCCGAAGCGCCCGTGGGGGACCACGGCGAGGCGGCGCAATCCCAACAGGTACGCCCCTCCCTGGCCTTCCGGGTCGATCTGGTCTCGAAACCCTCTCAGAGAGGGACGCAGCAGGATCCCGCCAAGCTTGCCCCGCAGCGATGAGCCCGCAGCGTCCCGCACGGCGCCGAGCATCGTCTGAGAGACACCCTCCATCAGCTTGAGGGCGATGTTGCCGGTGAACCCATCGGTCACCACCACGTCGGCCACGCCTCCCACGACATCGCCACCCTCGACGTTGCCGACCCAGCGCAGATCCCCCTCCCTCAAACGCAGCTCGAGCTCGGCGCCGGCCTGCACGACGAGCTCGCTGCCGCGCTCGGACTCCTCTCCGTTGGAGAGCAGGCCGACACGGGGTTGCTCAACACCAAGCACGCCTCGGGCAAATGCCGCTCCCATGAACGCAAATTGCACCAGGTGCTCGCTGCGAGCCTGTGCGTTGGCTCCCACGTCGAGCAATGTCACGGGATGCCCCGGCACCGGGACCGGCAGAGCCAGCGCAGGACGGTGGATGCCGCGGGCACGCTTGATGTTGAAAAGCCCAGCCGCAAGCGCCGCGCCGGTGCCGCCGGCGCACACGAGCGCTTGCGCGCGGTCTTCGGCCACGGCCCTGGCGGCCTGCACGATCGAGGCCTCCGGTGTAGAGCGGACCGCCCGCACCGGGTCTGGGCTCTTGGCCACCGACACCGGCGCATCGATCACCTCCACGCTCGACCCCAGGGGCGGTAGGCGCTCGATCTCATCGGCCGGGCCGAACAGGAGCACGCGCACGCCCTGCTCGGCGGCGATCCTCACACCGGCCGCGACCTCGGCGGCGCCCATGTCGGCGCCGTTGGCGTCGACCGCCACCACCACATCATCTGCTCGAGCGGGCCCTCCGCTCACCGACGGAGCCTCAGTCGTGATCGTGGTCGTGGTCGTGACCCTGCGCCTCGGGGGCCACCACCTCGCGACCCGCGTAGGTTCCGCACACCGGGCAAACTCGGTGCGGTCGGCGCGGGCTATGACAGCGCGGGCACTCGTTCACCGTGGGCGCCTCGATCTTGTGGTTGGCGCGGCGCAACGCGGTACGGCTGTGCGACTGCTTTTTCTTTGGGACCGCCATCGGCCGGGAAGGGTACCAGGAGTGCCCGAGCAACCGAGCGCTCCGAGCTGAGACGGCGAGGAGCTGAGCGCTCCGGTTGGCGACTGACACAGGGCCAGACTGCTCCAGCGTGGCCCTAGTCGAGCTTCAGCTCGCTGAGCTTTGCCCAGCGGGGGTCGGGGGCGCGCTCGTGCGCGTGCTCTGAGCCGACCTCGTTCAGATCGGCAGCGCACACCGCGCACAATCCGGCGCAGTCCTCACGACACAGGATCTGAGTTGGCAACGCCAGCGCGAACGCGTCACGAGCCCAGCCCGCCAGGTCGAGCTGATCCTCTCGCACGTAGGGGCTCGAGAGCTCATCCCCACCCCCGGGCACGTCGACCTCACGGGCATCGACGGCGATTGTGCGCTCAGCGTCCTTGAGGCAGCGCATGCACGGCCCGGCGAGCGTTGCATCGAAGCGCAGGCGCAGGGCATAACCATTGCCCGTCATGCGCGACACCTCGAGCCGCACCGGAACCATCTCCGGCTGCGCCGCATACGGCTCGCCGCCGAGCTCCAGCGGCTCGATCTCCACCGACAACTCGAAGCTACGTCCCTCGCCCGCGCTCAAACGCAGGCCGGCGAGGTCGAGAACGTCCGTCACCGCAGACATTCTCTCAGGTTAGTAAGGGTCGCTCTCAGTCCGCCTTGTGCAGCTCTCGCTTGAGCACCTTGCCGGTCGCGTTGCGCGGCAGCTCCTCGAGGAACACCACCTCGCGCGGCACCTTGTAGCGGGCAAGGTTGTGCTTCACATAGTCCTTCACGGCCTCCGCATCGAGGTCCGAGCCTTCGCGCACAACCACGAAAGCCTTCAGGCGCTGGCCGAACTTCTCGTCCTCCACGCCGATCACCGCGGCCTCCTCGATGCCCTCGTGGTCGGCGAGCAGGTCCTCGACCTCGCGCGGGAACACGTTCTCCCCGCCCGAGACGATCATCTCGTCGTCGCGACCGTCCACGAACAGCCGACCTGCGCTGTCCATGCGTCCCACATCGCCGGTGCTCATCAGCCCTTTGACGATCTCCTTGCCCCCACCGCCGGTGTAACCCTCGAACACCATCTCGTTCGCCACGAAGATGCGCCCGTTCTGCCCTTGTGGCACCTCTTGGCCTTGCTCGTCCAGCAGCTTCACGACCGTCCCGAGCGGTGGACGCCCGGCTGTGCCCGGCGCCGCACGAAGGTCCGCGGGTGTGGCGATCGTCGCCCACGCCACCTCGGTGGAGCCGTACAGGTTGTAGAGCACATCGCCGAACGTGTCCATCGCGCGGATCGCCAGCTCTCCCGGCAACGCCGAACCGCTCAGCGCAATGATCTTCAGCGCGTGGGTGTCGTAGTTTTCGATCGTCTCGATCGGCAGCTCGAGGATGCGCTGCAGCATCACGGGAACCACCGCGAGCGCCGTGGCCCGGTGCTCTGCGACGGCCCGCAGCGTCTCCTCGGGGTCGAAGCGTCGGCGCAGCACAACCGTCGAAGACAGCGGTAGCGCGAGTGTGAAGTGGCCGAACCCCCACGAGTGGAACATCGGCGCGGCGATCATCGTGGTTTCGCGCGCCTTCAGGGGGATCTTGGAGAACAGCGCCGCCAATGGCAGCGGCGAGTCGGGCTGTTTGCGTGCCGCCCCCTTCGGTGCGCCGGTGGTGCCGGAGGTGAGGATCACGACCCTGCCGGGCTCCGCCGGTGGGGTGAGATCGGCGGTGCTGCCTTTCGCGATCAGATCCTCAAGGGTTGGGTCTGCCGGATCTGCGCCCCGCTCGCTCCATCCGACGAACCGGATGCGACCCTCGCCGCCATTGTGCACGAGGTTTGAGAAGTCTTCGTCATACACGAGTCCAGCCGGGTTCTCACGGCGCATCACGTCGGTGATCTGCGGTCCCGCAAACGCGGTGTTCAGGTAGAGGGCGCTCGCTCCCAACTTCGAGCAGGCGAGCGTCGCCTCGATGAAGCCGCGGTGGTTGCGACACATGATCGCGACCGAATCCCCCTCTGAGATGCCGGCAGCGCGCATTTCGCGTGCGAGCGCATTCGTGCGCAGGTGCACCTCCTCGAAGGTCAACGTCCCGCGCTCGTCCACTATCGCCTCACGTTCGGGAAAGCGTGCGGCAGAACCGGTGTAGGCCGCCGCGGGCGTGGGTCCCCAGCGTCGCAGCGCCATCACCGAGCGCACGGCGCGATCCGGTCGCACCGGTGTGAGGATGCCGGTGCCGAGCAGCACCTTGGCCGCTTCCAGCTTGAATCTATTCGCCGAACTCACGCGCGCACCCTACCCAAAAACCGTGCGATCGCGCATACGCGGATCATCCCGTCTGTTGTTCCGACCGGTACATGTACCGGTCGGCCGGACGGTGCATGCACCGTCCGAGGCCATGCCGCATGCGGCATGGCCTTCTAGGAGACTTCCGCAGGTTCGTCCTTGCCCTGCAGGCGCTCGCGGCCACGCTGCACCGCGGCGATGAACTTCGACAGGTTGACCTCGAGCGTGTTCAGGATCTCATCCGCATAGTCCTCAGCCCCGAGCCTGATCTCGCGCTCACGGGTCCTTGCGTCCTCGACGATGTCCTCGGCGGCGCGCTCGGCCTGCTTGGTGACCTCCTCCTCTCCCACCAGCTGCTCCTGACGCTCGCGCGCGTCCTTGACGATCCGCTCGGCCTCCTTCTTGGCCTCCGCAAGCATCTCCTGACGCTCCTTGACGATCCAGCGTGCCTGCTTGATCTCCTCGGGGATTGTCGCGCGCATCTGGTCGAGGATGTCGTAGATCTCCTCCTTGTCGACCCTCACCTGGTCGGTCAAGGGCACGGGCTTGGCGTTGTGCACCAGGTCGTCGAGCTTGTCGATCAGCACCAGTACGTCCATCAGCGGTCACCTCCGTGGAGCTTGGGGCCCCACGACATATGAGCAGAGTTGGGTCTCACGTCACCAAAGTTCGTCAGCGCCGCAGCTCTTCCTGCAAGCGCTCTGCGACCTGGGGTGGCACGAGATCGTCAATTCGCCCGCCGAAGGTGGCGAGCTCCTTGACTCCACTCGAGGACAGGAAACTGTATTGCGGGCTGGCCATCAGATACACCGACTCTATCTCGGGATCTTGTCTGCGGTTGAGCTGATTCATCTCGAACTCGTACTCGAAGTCCGAGATCGCCCGCAATCCCTTGACGATCGCCTTCGCTCCAACCCGCCTGGCGAAGTCGACCACGAGCGTGTTGAACGGCTCCGCCCGCACGCCCGGAAGGTCGCTGAGCGCCTTTTCGATGAACGCCATGCGCTCGTCGATCGCGAACAATGTCGCGTCCTTGCGCACCGAGCGGTTGACGACCGCCACCACCACTTCGTCGTAGAGCTCGGCGGCGCGGCGAATCACATCCAGGTGGCCGTTGGTTATCGGGTCATACGAGCCCGGGCACACGGCTATCGACTTGTCAACGCTCATCGTTGTCCTCTGTGACGTGATGGTGGATTGTGATCGTGGTGTCGCCGTAACGCCTTTGCTGCGCCACCGCCATGGGCAGCTCCGCCGGCGCCCGCCGATCGCTCTCGACCACGACCCGCGCGCCTGGGGCGAGCAATGCCGGCAGCAGTGCCGACAGCCCGTCTCTGACCTCGCGTGCCTGCCTGTATGGAGGATCGACGAACACGAGATCGTATGTTTCAGCGCTCTTGCGTGCGGCGCGCAGTGCGAGGAGCGCATCGCCGACCCGCACCTCGGCCTCGGGAGCTCGCAGCCCGAGCAGGTCGAGATTCGTCCTGAGCGCCCGGATTGCGGCGGCGTCGCGCTCGACGAACACCGCTCGCTCCGCGCCCCTGGACAGCGCCTCTATCCCAAGCGCTCCGGTGCCTGCGAACAGATCCAGCGCGACCAGCCCGTCCAGCTCGCCGAGCATCGAGAACAGCGCCTCGCGCACGCGATCGGAGGTCGGACGAGTTCGCGCCCGCCCACGCGGCGCCGTCAGTCGCCGCCCGCCCAGGCGCCCGGCGATCACTCTCATGCCGGGATCGGCTGCAGCGCCTCGACGCCGAAGGCACGCTCGAGCGCTTCGCCGAGCGGCCCGTGCAGCGGGCCGCTCAGAGCGGGCTCCTCCGTGAGGATCGTCTTCGCACGCGCGCGCGCCCGCTCAAGCAGCTCGGTGTCCTCGGGGAGGCTCGCGAACTTGAACTGGCCGAGCCCGGACTGCCTGGTCCCTACGAGCTCGCCCTGCTTGCGCAGGCGCAGGTCGATCTCCGCCAGCTCGAAGCCGTCGGAGTGCTCGACGAGCGCCTGCAGCCTCGCCGAGCCCGGTGGGGATGGGTGGGACGTCAAAAGCAGACAGGTCGAGCGGTGCTCGCCACGTCCCACCCGTCCACGCAGCTGGTGCAGTTGCGAGATCCCGAAGCGCTCGGCGTTCTCGACGAGCATCACGGTCGCATTGGGAACGTCCACCCCCACCTCGATCACCGTGGTGGCCACGAGCACGTCCGCCTGCCCCGAGGCGAACGCCACCATCGCCTGCTGCTTTTCGCGAGGGCGCATCTGACCGTGCAGCAGCGCCAAGCGACGCCCGGCGAGCTCGCCTCGCCCCAGGCGCTCGAACTCGGATATCGCAGCCCGCGCCTGGCCCGCGCCTCCCGAATCTCCTGCACCCTGCGTCTGCGCCTCGGATGCGTCTTGGTCTTCGTCCACCAGCGGACAGACCACGTAGCCCTGACGGCCCAACTCCAGCTGCTCGAGCAGCAGCCGGTAGGCGTCGGCGCGTCCGCCGTCTGCCACCACGATGCGCGTGTCGATCGCCTGGCGTCCACGAGGCAGCTCACGCAGCAGGCTGCGGTCGAGATCTCCGTGACGCGCGAGCGCGAGCGTCCTCGGGATCGGGGTCGCGGTCATGTGCAACGTGTGAGGAGCGCGGGCAGGGTCCTGGTCCCCGAGCGCTGCCCGCTGACGCACCCCGAAGCGATGCTGCTCGTCGACCACTGCCACCGCCAGCTCGCGGAAGCGCACATCGGGCTCGATCAGCGCGTGGGTGCCCACCACCAGCGACAGCTCGCCGTTCGAGAGCTTGCCGAGCGTATCGGCGCGGCGAGCGGCGGGAGTGGATCCTGTCAGCAGCGCCACCGCCACCGGCTCTGGGCCGAGCAGTCGCTGCACCGTCGCGAAATGCTGCTCGGCAAGTGTCTCGGTCGGCGCCATCAGCGCCGCCTGAGCGCCGTGCTCGACCGCGCGCAGCATCGCATGCAACGCCACCACCGTCTTGCCGCTTCCGACCTCTCCCATCAGCAGCCGTTGCATCGGGCGCGCCTGAGCGAGGTCTCCTGCGATCGTCGCAATTGCCTTACGCTGGTCGCCGGTCAGCTCGAACGGCAGGCATTGTTCGAGCCAGCGTGCGCTCAACGTCGGCGGATCCGCGAGGGCTGGCGCCCGCGCCTGCTCGGCGCGCCGTCCGCGGCGCATGAGGAACACCAGCTGGGTCAGAAGCAGCTCCTCGAAGGCGAGTCGCTGCAGTCCCTCCTGCCGTACGTGATCCGCTCCGCCGAAGTGCATCGCGGCGAGCGCCGTGCGACGCTCGCACAGCCGCTCGGCCACGCGAATGCCTGCCGCCAGCGACTCGGGCACCTCGGCGAGCTCGTGTCTGCGCTCGTTGACAAGCGCGAGGATCTGGGTGGAGCTCACACCCTCCGCCGCGGGATAGTGGGCCACCGACTGGGTCTGATTGGAGCCGATGTCTGCGCCGATCGCGTGATGGGACACACGGAAGCGCCCTGAGCCGTCGGCCTTGCCGTGCAGGACCAGCCGTGTCCCCGGCGGATATTGCTTGACCAGCCATGGCTGGTTGAAGAACGTCGCCCTCATCGACCCCGTCTCGTCGAACACGCCGGCTTCCACGAGCCCCCGCATTCCGCGTCGGCGCACCGGTCTGCCGGCGATCGAGCGCACCTGCACTGCCACGGTCGCCTGCTCGCCGGCGCGCAGCTGCGCCACGCTGCGAGCCTCGCGGTGGTCGCGTGGAAGATGCTCGAGCAAATCTCCGGAGGTGTCCAGGCCGAGCGCGGCCAGCCCGTCGGCCATCTTGGCGCTCGAGGGCTCCAGCGGGTCCCCGAGGCGCGACGGCCTCGGCCAGCGCACGGGCGCTGCCAGCATCTGCGCCCATGCAAGCTCCTGGGATCCGGCAAAAGCGCGGGGGGCATCGAGAGGGCCCCCCGCCGAGGCTCGGGCGGGCGCAGCGGTGGCGGTGGCATTTGACATCTCCGTCCAGAGATGATGACCGGGCTGCCGGTCACTTCCAAGGGGCGCCAGCCGCAGTATGTGTCCGTGCGTCAGACGATGAGCAGCCGCGCCGGCCCGCGCTCACCAGTCCTGTCAAGCGGTGAGCAGCCGCGCCATCCCTCGGGGAGCAGCCACCCTCAGACAATGAGCAGCCGCTCTACTCCGCGGCGAGCAGCCACCAGTAGGCGGGCTGGCCGCCCTCGCGCAACTCCAGTTCGACCTCGCCGTTGACCATCGTGCCGACCTGCTCCAGCTCCAGTGGCGCGCCCGCGCCCGCCAGCACGCTGATCAGCTCGGCCTCCGGAGCGAGGGTCCGCAGAACAGCCTGCAGCGTCTCACCCGGGTCTCCCCAGGCGACCACCTGCTCCTCCACGAACCCCACGGCCTCCCCCTCCCGAAAGCGGCCCTGAGCATCCGCGCGTGCCGCCTGCGCCACAGCGCCTGTGCGCAGCGCTTCCAGCGCTTCGCTCATCGCCTGTGCGTTCTCGCGCACGCCGTGGTCGCTTTGCAGCGCAACCGCCACCGCGAGACCGGCCTGCTGGCTTGTGGCCTTCACGACCAGCACCTGCTTGTCCGACAGCTCTGCGGCCCGCTCGGCGGCCATCATGACGTTGGCGCTGCCAGGCAGCACGACCACCTCCTCGGCGGGCACCTCGTGAATCCCTGCAAGCAGCTCGTAGGTCGAGGGGTTCAGCGTCGGGCCTCCATCGATCGTGTGCACGCCCAGCTCGCGGTACATCTGTGTGAGCCCTGCTCCGTTGACCACTGCAAGCGCTCCACAGCGCACCCGCGGGGCCACCGCCGCCAGCCCGTCCACAGCATCCACCACCCCACCGAGCAGTCGCTCATTGCGCTCGGCCACCTGCACCCGCATGTCGGCCACGTCGAGGTGCGACACCGAGCCCGCGCCGTCGAACAGCGCGGTCGCGCGCTCGGGCTCGTCGGTGTGAAGGTGCACCTTGAGCGTCGTGGGATCGCCCACGACCAGCACTGAGTCTCCAAGCGCCTCGAGCTCGGTGGCAAAGCGCGACGCGCTCAGATCGCGACCGGTTACGGCGAAGTTGGTGCAGTAGCGGTAGGTGCTCGAGCTGTGCTCGGGATGGGTGATCTTGGCGGGCGCATAGTGCTCGAGCTCGGGCGGCGCCTCGTCGCGCAACGCCGCCACCACACCCGCGAAGATCACGGTCAGGGCGTGTCCGCCGGCGTCCACCACGCCCGCCTCGCGCAACGCCGCCAGCAGCTCTGGGCCGCGCTTGACCGACTCGGTGCCGGCTTCGACGGCCCGCTCGAGCGTCTTTGCGATCGCGAGATCCTGCTCGCGCGGCTCTGTCCCGGGGCCCAGCCTGCCCGCGTCCTGGCTGTGCGCCACATCGGCCATGATCCCGTGGGCCATCTCGCGGGCCACCGTCAGGATCGTGCCCTCCGCCGGCTCGCGCACCGAAGAGTAGGCCCGGTCGGCGGCGTTCGCGAGCGCCGCGCCGATCAGCGTCGCGTCGATCAGCTGCCCGGGCCGGCTGACCAGCTCCTCGGCGGCCCCCCGGATCAGCTGCGAGAGAATCACTCCGGAGTTGCCCCGCGCGCCGAGCAGGGCCGCGCGCGCAACCGACTGGACGATCTCCTCGCGGCCGATCTCGTCGATCGTCCGCGCGGAGTCGCTGCCCTGCAGGCGGTCGAGCTCCGCCAGCACAGCGCTGAGCGTCAACACCATGTTGTCGCCCGTGTCGCCGTCGGCGACCGGGAACACGTTCAGGTCGTTGACCTCCTCACGACGGGACTCGAGGTGCGCCAGAGCACCGGCTACCGCCGCTCTGAACCGGATCAGGTTCGTATCACTCACAAAGCCACTCCTCGCCGACACAGACTATCCCCCGCAGGGGACGGTCCTGGGCGTTCAGAGTGCCTTCGTGACCTTGCCGGCCTTCAGACAACGAGTGCAGACGTAGACGCGACGGGGCGCCTTGCCAACGAGGATCTTGACCTTCTGCAGGTTGGGATCGAAGCGTCGCTTGGTTGCGACCATCGAGTGGCTGCGGCTGTTGCCGAACGCGGGACCCTTCCCGCAGCTGTGACATATCTTGGCCATGAGGCTCGGCAGTGTAGCCGCTCGCGCGCCTGTCCGCCGCAGCGGGGTCAGCGGGCCGCGTCGCCCACAAGCGTCGCGGGCTCTGAGGAGGGCTGCAGCTCGGTGCGCAGCGCCGCCATCCTCAGCACCGCTTCGGCGGCATGGCGTCCCTGATCGCGCTTGCCGCCACCGGAGCGCGCCAGCGCCTGCTCCATGGTCTCGCACGTGAGCACGCCGAACGCGCAGGGCACGCCCGTCTCGAGTGCCACCTCCTGGATTCCGCGGGCGGTCTCGGCGCACACGAAGTCGTAGTGATCGGTCTCCCCGCGGATCACGGCGCCGAGGCAGGCGATCCCGGCGAAGCGTCCCGACTTCGCCGCGTAGCTCGCCGCCAGGGGCAACTCGAACGCACCGGGCACGTCGAACACCCGCACGTCGGAGTGACCCGCCTGCCCGAAAGCCTCCAGCGCGCCTCGCTCCAGGCGCTCGGCGAGCTCTCCGTAGAAGCGCCCGATCACGATCGCGTAGCTCATTTTCCGGGCTCGCGATCCCGTTCCTCGGAGGCGGCTCGGCTGCGCTCGGCATGCAGCAGCTCCTCGTCGAGGTTGAGTCCCTGATGGTGCAGGATGTGCCCCATCCGCTGGGCCTTGGTGCGCAGATATGACTCGTTGTGCTCGTTGGGGGCGTGCTCGATCGGGATCTGGGCACTGACCGACAGCCCATAGCCCTCCAGGCCCTTGATCTTCTTCGGGTTGTTGGTGAGGATCCGAATCGAGCTGAGTCCCAGGTCCACGAGGATCTGCGCTCCGATGCCGTAGTCGCGCAGATCTGCCGGCAGGCCCAGGCGCTCGTTGGCCTCAACGGTGTCCAAACCGTCCTCCTGCAGGCGATAGGCGCGCAGCTTGTTGAGCAGGCCGATGCCCCTTCCCTCCTGAGAGAGGTACAGCAGCACTCCCTCTCCCTCGCGCTCGATCATCGACAGCGCCGAGGTCAGCTGCTCGCCGCAGTCGCAGCGAAGCGAATGGAACACATCTCCGGTAAGGCACTCGGAGTGCACTCGCACGAGCACGTCGTCGCGGCCCTCGACGTCTCCCTTGACGAGCGCGACGTGGTGCTTGTCGTCCACCAGCGAGCGATAGCCCACCGCGTCGAAGTCCCCGAAGGCGGTCGGCAGCCGGGTGGAGACCACCCGTTCCACGAGCTTGTCGTGGCGGCGACGATAGGAGATCAGATCCGCGACGGTGATCATCTTCAGCTCGTGGCGGGCGCAGTAGCCGACCAGGTCCGGGACCCGCGCCATCGTGCCGTCGTCGTTCATCACCTCGCAGATCACGCCGGCCGGGTTGAGGCCCGCGAGCCGCGCGAGGTCAACAGCGGCCTCCGTCTGGCCCGCGCGCTCTAGCACACCGCCGGCGCGGCTCTTGAGCGGGAACACGTGGCCGGGTTGCACGAGGTCTCGCGGGGCGCTCTCGGGGTCGATCGCCACCTGGATCGTGTGCGCGCGATCGTGGGCGGATATACCGGTTGTGACACCCTCGCGGGCCTCGACCGAGACGGTGAACGGCGTTTCAAAGGACGACTCGTTCTTGGCGGCCATCAGGTCGAGTCCGAGCTCGTCGCAGCGCTCTGATGTCAGCGACAGGCAGATCAGGCCGCGCCCCTCCTTGGCCATGAAGTTGATCGCCTCCGGATTGGCGAACTGGGCCGCCATCGTGAGGTCGCCCTCGTTCTCGCGGTCCTCGTCGTCGCAGACGACCACCATCTTGCCCTGCCTGATCTCCTCGATCGCCTCCTCGACGGTGGCGAACGGGGTCGTTGTCTTGGACTGGCTCATATGGAGGCCTCCGTCTTCATGAGTCGCTCAACATGCTTGGCGAGGATGTCCACCTCGATATTGACCCGATCCCCGATCTGGGCCTCCCCGAGGCTGGTGCGAGCAAGCGTCTCGGGGATCAGCGAGACCGAGAAGCCCGTGTCGCGCATCTCGCTCACCGTCAGGCTCACGCCGTCGAGCGCCACCGAGCCCTTCTCGACGAGGTAGCGCCCCAGACGCTCCTCCAGGTCGAGCGCGAGCACCCGTGCGAACCCCTCTTCTCGTATGCCCGCGATCGTGGCCGTCCCGTCGACATGGCCCTGCACGATGTGCCCGCCGAGGCGCCCGTCGGCTCGCAGCGCGAGCTCCAGGTTGACGGGAGCGCCGGCTCGCAGCCGCTCGAGCGAGGAGCGCCGCAGCGTCTCGGCCATCGCCTGGGCGCCGAAGCCGCCGTCCCGCACGGCGGTGGCGGTCAGACACACGCCGTTCACCGCCACCGAGTCTCCCGGAGCCAGCTGCTGGGCGAGACGTGTGGAGATCTCGAGCGTGGCGCCATCGCTGTCGCGATCGACGCTTCGCACGCTTCCGAGATCAGCGATCAGGCCGGTGAACATGATCTCTCCACTCAAGCCGCTGATGGGCACGCAGGACAGGCCGGGCCAGGACGCAGGGAGCGAAGTGTGCTTTGCACATGAGCGACTGAGGACACCGCCCAGCGCAGTGATGTGTGCCCATCAGTCACCACTCGCGCAGACGCGCCGAGATCAACAGGTCTTCGCCGACTCGATCGCAGTCGAATGTCAGCGCCCGCAGCGCCTCGGAGATCCGCTCCACTCCTTCGCCCTCGAGCGGATCGCGGGCGGTGCGCCCACCGAGCAGGATCGGCGCGAGGAACAGGCGGATCTCGTCGATCTCCCCGGCGTCGAGGAACGCGCCGGCCAGATGCGGCCCACCCTCAAGCAGCACCGAGGCGATCCCGCTCGCGCCGAGCTGGTCGAGCGCCGAGCGCACGCGCGCCGGCTCGTTCTCTCCGGTGGCCACGAGCACCTGGGCGCCGGCGGCCTCGAGCGCATCGGTGTCCGAGCGGGCCGCCGCGCGCGAGACGCACACGGTCAGGGGAACCCGGTCGGCGGCGCTGATGAGCTGCGAGGCGATCGGCAGGCGTGCAAGCGAGTCGAACACCACCCGTCGCGGCTGGCTTGGGAGCTCCGCGAGGATCCCGTCGGGCCGAGCCGTCAGCTGCGGGTCGTCGGCGAGCGCGGTCCCGATGCCCACGATCACCGCATCGACCGATGCACGCCAGGTGTGGGCGAGCAGACGACTTTCCTCACCGCTGATCCACTGGGAATCGCCGGCCCTAGTGGCGACCTTGCCGTCGAGCGTCATCGCCGACTTGAACAGCACCCACGGACGCCCCACGCGAGCGTGCTTGCGAAACGGCTGGTTGAGCAGGCGGGCGCGCGCGGCGAGCTCGCCGTCGGCGACCAGCACCTCGACGCCTTCGTCGCGCAAGATCCCAAGGCCGCGTCCGGATGCCTTCTCGGTCGGATCGTCAGAGGCGACCACCACGCGCCCGATGCCGGCCTGCATGATCGCGTCCGTGCACGGCGGGGTGTTGCCCTCGTGGCAGCACGGCTCGAGCGACACGTACAGCGTGGCGCTGGTGAGGTCCGCGGTCCCGCATGCCTCGATCGCGTTGACCTCGGCGTGGGGGCCGCCGTAGCGCTTGTGCCAGCCCTCACCAAGCGTCTCGCCCTCGCGCGCCACGACCGCCCCGACCAGCGGGTTGGGCCTCACCTCGCCGGCCCCCTGCTGGGCCAGCTCGATCGTGCGTGCGAGATGGGCCCGGTCGGTGTCGGTGGTGATCGTCATGCCCTCATCCAGGATAGGGGCTCAGGCGATGGACCCCTCGCGCGCAGCGTCCGTTGCGAAGGCGATAGACGGTCATCTCAGGGCCTGGCCGGTGGAAGGAGAGCGGGTAGTAGTCGAAGGTCCAATCGAAGTTGAACCTCGGTGGCGCGGCGCCCTGAGCGTATGGAGAGACGTGGTATGCCACTTCGGCCTGGGCGGCGAGCGCGCGGTAGTAGGCCACCGCCAGGGGAGCGGCGCTGGGATCAGCGAACGCGCGGCCCGCCTCGGTCGAGCCGCTGATGACCCAGCAGTAGCCCAAGCGCTCATACCAGCCGATCAACGCGGGGCTGAGGGTGGTCTCATAGTCCTCGAGCGCGACCGCATGAGTGTTTTGCGGAGCGAGCCTGCCGTCGGGCGTGATCACCGACTGCAGCGCAGGGTACTTCGCCCAGCGCTTCGCTCCCGACCCGCTCAGGCCTTCTTCCACCCACGAGTTCAGCACGACCGGCTCGAGCACTATCGGGGCGCCGCGTGGGACATGTGCGACCAGCCAGGCGCGTGTGAGGTTGCGCGTGTCCGCGCGGGCGAGCACCAGATCGTTGTGCACGCTGTACACAAGTCCCTGGGCGAGCAGCAGAGCGACCGCCGCGACACCCGCCAGCCCGAGCAGGATCCTCGCCGGCCGGCCGCTGTCCACTCGCGTGGCCACCCATGAGAGGAGCGTGAGCGCGAAGAAGGCTCCGAGCAGGCAGGCGATCGGAAAGATCGGCAGGAGCCAGCGGCCGAAGTAGCGGTCCTGCAGACCCATGAACGCCAGGAAGAGGATCGGCGCCGGCACGAGCATCCAGCCGATGCGCGCGTCATGACGCCAGATCGTGAGCATCCCGCCGAGCGCGGCGAGCGCGGGCGCCCAGCCGAGGCCCCAGGTGAACGACCACAGGTAATAGAGCAGACCGCCCTGCTTGGGAGCCCCGAGCTTTCCCTGCGCTTCGTCGGAAAGACTCGACTGGTGGACGAGTTCTGAGTGAAAGCGCTGGAAGTCCAAGAGCGCGTACGGGTTGGCGAGCAGGAAGGCTGCAAGCGCGCAAGCTCCCGCTATCGCCAGACCGATCGGCGCCCGGCGGCCCGCGCCCGTCGGCGCCGCCAGATATTGCGCGGCGGCGGCCGCCGCGAGTGGCACGATCACGATGCCGGCCGTGTACTTGCTGGCGCAGGCAAGGCCGAGACCGATCCCGGCGAGCGCATAGTCGCGTCTGCGCCCGCTGCGCAAGATCCCGGCGCTTCCGAGCAGCGACAGCGTCAGCGGCAGCAGCGTGGCGGCATCGTTGAGGGCGAAATGCCCGTAGAACACGGGCAGGAAGGCAACCGCCTCGATTGCCGCGGCGAGCAGGGCGGCGCGACGGTCGAACAGGCGGGCGCCGACGAGGTAGAGCACCCAGACCGAGGCGGTGCCCAGCAGCGCCACGGTGACACGCGCCAGCAGGTACACCTGATCGGGGTGAAGCGCATATTCGCGCTCGACGCCGTGGGAGCCGCCGAGCCAGACGGCGAACACGAGGTGCAGCACGTAGGTGAGCGCCGGCGGGTTGACGAAATAGCGCGGGTCCAGGCCGTGGGAAAACATCTGGACCGCCTTCGGGACGAAATGGCCGGCCTCGTCGATGTTGTAGATGTACGGCAACCCCTGCCGGATGCCCCACAGGCGCAGGCCGAGAGAGGCAGCGAGGATCAGCGCCAGCGCACACCATGCTCCCTGTCGCGGGCCGAGCCTCGAGCTCACTTCGGCGCCGAGCCGATCGCCCTTGCGGGCGTGTCGCGGCACAGCAGCGCCCGCCGAAGCGCCACCGGGCTCAGCAGTTGGCATACACCGCGTAGTAGCGGCTCGTGTAAACGCGCTTGAATCCTGACAGCGGCACCTGTCCACGGGGATCGTCGCCGACGTCGACGATCGCCTCCACGAACACTGCTTCGCCGAGCGGGTAGACCGCGACGCTTCCCCGGCGGATGCGCTGCTCGAGCTGATCGGCGCCCTTGGACGCGTCGGCGCTCGCCTGACTGCGGGCCACGATGTCACGCTGGCCCGCGCTGTCGAGGATCCAGCGGGCGTCGGGGATCAGCTTGTTGTTGGGCAGCGACAGCAGCGGACAGCGCTTCAACTGGGCTTTCACCGCAGGGCTGTGCAGCGCGGCCGCCAGTCCCTTGTGGAAGTCCTCGTGATAGGCGAGCGTGGTGCGCAGACTGCCCAGGCTGAGCGTGGTCGCGGCCGCCGCACCGCCATAGAGCGCGAGCAGCGCTGCGCCGAGGATCCAGACACGTCGCATCGTCGTTCCCCGCTCGAGCATCGACCAGCCGCCGATCGCCACGGCGCAGAACACGAGCATCACGACCGCCGCCCCGATCATGTAGCGGTCCACGACCGAGGCTCCCGAGGCTCCCTCGGCCACGAACACGAACAGCAGGCTTGCGAGCACGACGAGCGGCACGAGCACCCGTCGTGGCGCCAGCCAGATCGCGAGCAGCGCGCCTGCGATGCTGCCGAGCACGATCGGCAGCTTGTCGATCCGCACCGCATAGGACCAGGTCGAGGAGAGCACTTCGGAGAATCCCTGGGTGCGTCCCAGTTCGGCGGCCAGCCCGGAGGTCGAGTGAAGCGAGTAGAGCGGATTGCCGGTCACCACGGCGTCCACCCCGATCCACAGCACGGGAGCTATCGCGACGAGACCCAGGTAGCGCAGGCGCGTGCGATTGTCAGCCGGGTAGGCGCACCACAGCCAATAGATCCCGCTGAGGAGCCACGCGTCGGGGCGCAGCAGCCCGGCCGCGGCAAGCAGACCGAATACGGCGACACCGCGTCTCGGACGCTCGATCTCAAGCGCAGTGGCCCACACCACCAGCGCCACGTAGGAGATGTCCAGATAGCCCTGCGCGGCAAGATTCTCGACGAAGAAGCGGCTCAGCACGAGCAGCCCGGCGAACGCACCCACGACCGGCCCGAAGCACAGCCTTCCCAGCCGGTACACGCCCGCCACGAGCGCCACGAACGAGGCGATCGAGCCGAACACCATCAGGCGCGCACCACCCTGCCCGAAGATCGAGCAGAGCGTGCCGAAGGCGATCGCGAGCGGATGCTCTGTGGGACCGCGATACACGCGGAAGTCCGGCATGTGCAGGTGCAGCAGATCGCGCCCCCACAGCAGCGCATAGAAGGAGTCGTAGGTGGGATAGGTGGGGAAGGTGAAGTAGCCGATGAGCGCCAGCACGCACATCGCTAGGAATGCGAGCTTGGCCCAACGCGACGCGGGGATCGCGCGCAGCCTCTGAAGCGGTATGGGACCGCGGCCGCCCTGCTCGGCCCGTGTCAAAGTCGCGCTTGCCATCCGGCTGTAGAGCCTATCTGCGCGACCGGGGCCGCTCGCAGGATGGGCCCCGGCCAATACGGGTAGCCGAATGGACATGCGCCTTGCAAAGGGCCGCGGCCCGACGGGATAGGCTTTCGGCGATGAAGCTCAACCTCCGTCTCGGTGTGCGCCCCCCTAGAGGGGGGCCACAACCCAACCTGGGCTTTCCGCGATGAGTCTCCACCCCCATCCCGGTGTCCGCCCCCCGACAGGGGGGGCACAACCCAACCCAGGCTTTCGGCGATGAAGCTCATCATCCAGATCCCGTGCTTCAACGAGGCCGAGCAGCTTCCGGCGACGCTTGGGGACCTCCCGCGCGAGGTCGAGGGCTTCGACGTCGTGGAGTGGCTGATCGTCGACGATGGCTCGACCGACGCGACGGTCGAGGTGGCTCGCGCGAACGGCGTGGATCACATCGTGCGACTCACGAACAACAAGGGTCTGGCCGCGGGCTTCCAGGCTGGCCTCGACGCCTGTCTGAAGCTCGGCGCCGACGTGGTGGTGAATACCGACGCCGACAACCAGTATTACGGGCCTGACATCGTGAAGCTCGTGCTGCCGATCCTCGAGGGTCGCGCCGACATGGTTGTGGGCGACCGTGAGGTGACCAACATCGAGCACTTCTCGTGGCTGAAGAAGAGCTTGCAGCGTCTCGGCTCATGGGTGGTGCGCCAGGCGTCCTCGACCGGCGTGCCGGACACCACATCGGGTTTTCGGGCTTACAACCGCGAGGCTGCGATTCAGATCCTGGTGGTCTCGAAATTCACCTACACCCTGGAGACGATCATCCAGGCAGGCAAGCATCTGGTGGCGATCGACCACGTCCCGATTCGCACGAATCCCAAGACGCGCGAGTCGCGCCTGTTTCCGTCGATGTGGGCCTATGTACGGCGCAACTCGATCTCGATCTTTCGCATCTACGCGCAGTACGAGCCGCTGAGGGTCTTCTGGAGTCTCGCGGCGGCGATCGGCCTCGTGTCGCTCGCCGTGTGGATCCGCTTCGTGGTGGCCTATGCCGAAGGCAACGGCAAGGGCCACGTGCAGTCGCTGATCCTGGGGGCCGTGCTGTTCATAGCGGCGGTGGTGCTGTGGGCGCTGGGCGTGATCGGCGACCTGCTGGCGGCGCAGCGGGTGATGACTCAGAAGACCTTCGAGCGGGTGCGCAGAATCGAGCTGCAGCTCGGGGTCGAGCCCTCCCACTACGAATCGAATCCCGCGCGCCCGGTGCTCCAGAGCGCCCGGACGGCTGACGGGCCGGCGCAGGACGCGGGCGATCAGGTTCCATCCGAGCAGGCGGTCGAGGTATGAGCGCCGGCGTGACGGTCTCCGAGGACGGAACGGTCACCGGCAACACCTACGACAAGTACGGTTCCACCAACCCGTTCGTACGACGAATGATGAACGGCTTCGAGCAGACGCTCGAGCAGCTGTTCGCAGCCGCTGCTCCCGGCTCGCTGCTCGACGTGGGCTGCGGCGAGGGGGTGCTCGTGCACAAGTGGGCCCAGCGGCTCGAGCGGGCCCGTGTTGTGGGGATCGATCTCGAGGAGCCGTCGATCCAGGCGGGTTGGGCGCAGCGGCAGGCAGCGAACCTCGAGTACCGCGTGATGCGCGCCGAGAACCTGCCGTTCGGCGACGGCGAGTTCGATGTGGTCACCGCGATTGAGGTGCTGGAGCACGTGCCGGACCCCGAGCACACGCTGGCAGAGATGGCGCGCTGCGGAGGGCGGCATCTGCTCGTCTCGGTCCCACGGGAGCCGCTGTGGCGGATGCTCAACATGGCGCGTGGCGCGTACTGGTCCCAGCTCGGCAATACGCCCGGGCATCTCAACCACTGGTCCAAGCGCTCGTTCGTGAGGCTGCTCTCGCGTCATGGGGATGTTGTCGAGGCGCGCTCGCCGTTCCCCTGGACGATGCTGCTTGTCCGCCTCTAGGGGAGCCACCTCTCAGTCCTCCAAAGCCGAGGCACGGGACGGGAACAACGGAGGGACGCAGGGCGAGGCCTCCAAGGGGCGCTCCTATGCCAGCGGAGCGCGTCTGCTGTCGATCGGGATCGCCTCCACGGGCGTGCTCACGTTCGCCTATTTCTCGATCGCAAGCCACGTGCTCGGGGAAGTGCAGGCCAAGCGCGTTGACCTGCTGTGGTCGATCATGTTCGTGATCATCTCGGTGATCTACCGACCGATCGAACAGCTGCTCTCGCGCACGATCGCCGACCGCCGCGCGCGCGGGCACGTCCAGCACTCGGTGCGGGTGCCGATCGCGATCCAGGCGGGATTCGCGCTCACGTTCCTGATCGTGGCGCTGGCGCTCAGGGATGAGCTGATCGACAAAGTGTTCGGCCACTACTCGGCGATGTACTACGTGCTCGTTGTGGGCACGCTCGCCTATGCCGCCAGCTACTTCGCGCGCGGTTGGCTGGCGGGTCACGAGTTCTTCGGCCTGTTCGGGGCGCTGGTGCTGATGGAGTCGGTCTCACGCCTGTGCTTTGCGCTGGCGGCCGCGATCGGCATCACCAGCGGTCAGACGGCGGTGGCGCTCGGCATCGCGGCGGCGCCGTTCGTCTCGCTGTTCGTGGTGCCGGCCGCATTCGCGCGACGCTCGTCCGAACCGCACGAACCCACAGACGAACCGCATGGAGCCCAGGAGATGGAGGAGCTTGACGCCGCGCTGGCCGGGCCGGGGACCGGGGGCGTCGAGGAGGCGGTCGCCGCCGATGAGCTCTCACTGCGACGGGGATCGAGCTTCGCCTTCGCCGTCTCGGGCGTGATGCTCTCAGAGCAGACGCTGCTGAACGCGGCGGTGCTCACCGTCGACATCACCTCCGTCAACCTCGCGCTTGCCGGGATCGTGTTCAACGTGCTCTTGATCGCGCGGGCGCCGTTGCAGCTCTTTCAGGCGATTCAGACCTCGCTGCTTCCTCACCTGACAGGTCTCGAGGTGACCGACGGGCACGAGGCGTTCGCGCGGGCGATCCGGGTGACGGTGCTCGCGATCGCCGCCTTCGCGGGAACTGTGGCCCTCGGTCTGCTGGCAATCGGGCCGCCGGTGATGAAAGTGCTGTTCGGCCAGTCATTTGAATACGGCCGCGTGGGGCTGGCGCTGATCGGGCTCGGGATGGGCATGCATCTGACCTCGGGAGCGCTCAACCAGGCTGCGCTTGCTCGTAATCAGGCTCGCACCGCAGCCGTCTGCTGGATCGTGGCGGCTGTGGTGTTCGTGGCGTGGATGCTGACGCCGCTGGTCGGCGAAGAACTGCTGCGCACTGAGATCGGCTACCTCGGCGCCACGAGCCTGCTGGCGCTGATGCTCGGCGCCGTCTACAGGCGCGGCGCGCCTGCGCGTCAGGCTGCGCCCGCGGCCTCCACGATCTCCCGGTAGGCCGCGGCAGGATCGGGTGAGCCAAAGACCGCCGAGCCGGCCACGAACAGGTTCGCGCCCGCCGCACGACAGCGGGGGGCCGTGTGCGGATCGACACCGCCGTCCACCTCCAGCGCCACGTCGTCCTCGAGGATGTGGCGCAGGCGGGTGACCTTGTCGAGCGTCTGCTCTATCAGCGGCTGTCCGGCCCAGCCGGGATTGATCGTCATGCAGAGCGCGAGATCGAGCATCTGGTGGAGCTCGGCGAGTGCGCCCACGGGTGTGGCCGGGTTGATCGCGACACCTACGCATGCTCCGCCGTCGCGCACGAGACTCGCGGCGTATGCGACGTGCGGGGTGGCCTCGGCGTGGAATGTGATCGAGTGGGCGCCCGCCTTGACGAACTCGCCGATGTGGCGCTCGGGACGCTCGATCATCAGGTGGACGTCGAGCATCCCCCCCACCTGCTGGACCTGCTCGCGCAACGCCGAGACGACGAGCGGACCGATCGTGATCGGCGGCACGAAGTGGCCGTCCATCACATCGACGTGAATCACGCGGGCGCCGGCGGCAAGCACCTCCTCGACCTGCTCTCCGAGGCGTGCGAAGTCGGCCGACAGGATCGACGGCGCCACGCGCACCTCGCGCAGGAGATCTGCTCTGGACACGCTCGGATCCTCTCAAATCACGGGTTCACGGGACACGTGGGGCAGCCCTGGGCGAATGCGCGAGCAACGTCTCGTGCCACGGGCCTCGGGCTCGGCAGCCTCATGTTCAACACCCGGGCGAGCGCCGACGCCGCTCGGCACAGCCCAGCGTGCTCATATGGGCATCAGCATCGAATCGCCGCAGTTGTTGCACTTGAGGATCGACGTCGAGGACATGCGCACGATCGTCGAGTGCTCGCCGCAGTTGGGGCACACCGAGGAGAGCTCGAAGCGGTGCAGGCAGTAGACGCAGCGGTAGCGGCCGGGGAGGTTGGTGGGACGCAACCACGGCTCTGAGCAGTTCGGACACAGGGGCCCCAGATCGACCTGGTCTTTCGCCGGCGTCTGATGGCCACCCTCCATCGTCAGAGCCTACCCTGGTGGGACTTGCCCATTCGCCGCATCCGCGCGATGAAGAAGCCGGCGGTGTGGTCGCGGTGGGGCATCGTCAGGAGAGCCTTTGGCGCCCGAGGATGGGTATGGATTTGTTGGTCGTTCCCGAGGTCATCGAGCGCGAAGTCACGATTGTGGTCGAGGAACAGCTCGATCTGCCGCTCGTTCTCGGCTGGAGAGATGGTGCACGTGGAGTACACCAGCACGCCACCCGGACGGAGCGCGTGCGCCCCGGCTGTGAGGATCGCCGCTTGCGCCTGGGCCATCTGGGCCACCTGCTGCGCCGTGATGCGCCAGCGCAGGTCGGCGCGCGCCTGCAGGGTGCCGAGCCCCGAGCAGGGCGGGTCGACGAGCACGCGGTCGAAGACCTCGCCCTCTGGGCGCGGCGTGGCGGCGTCGGAGATCTCCACGCGCACATTGGCGGCGTGCAGGCGTCGCGCGGTGTCGCGGAGCTCGGCGGCCCTGGCGGGGTTGCGCTCGACCGCCAGCACTTCACCCTCGCCGCCCATCAGCGCCGCGATGTGCGTGCTCTTGCCCCCAGGTGCAGCGCACAGGTCGAGCACGCGCTCGCCGGCCTGCGGGTCGAGAGTGCGCGCGACCAGCATCGCTGCGCGCGACTGAGCGACAATCGCGCCGTCACTCCAGGCGCTCGAGCCGTGGATGTCCAGAGGCCCGTCCAGGACAAGCGCCTCGGGCAAGTCAGGATCGCCGTGCGTCGAGACTCCCAGCTTGCGTGCGACCTCGGCGGGCGTGGCGCGCAGTGTGTTGACGCGCAGGGCGAGCTCCCCGGGCTCGTTGTCGTAGGCCATCAAGGCCCGCGCATCGGGGGCGCCGAGCTCCTTCCACCACATGCTGGCGATCCACTCGGGGTGTGAGTGTGCGATCGCGGCGTGCTCGGGGGTGTCCTCGCGCAGCTCTCCCAGCAGGGCCTCGGCTCCTTCGCGGGCCGCACGACGCAGAACCGCGTTCACCAGGCCATGGCCGGAGCGGGCGGGCGGGCTTTCCACCTTTGCCAGCTCCACCGCGTCGGCGACGACAGCATGGTCGGGCGCGCCGCTCAACCACAAGAGCTCATACAGACCGAGCCGCAACGCTGCCAGCACGGGCGGGTCCAGGCGCTCAGGGCTCCGACCGGTGAGACGTTCGAGCAGATGGTCGAGCGTGCCGCGACGCTGGGTGGCGCCGTAGGCGAGTCGCATGGCCAGCGCACGATCGCGCGCGTCGAGATCGCGCGCCTCGGACTGGAGCGCACGGTCAGCATAGGCGCCCTGCTCGAACACGCGTCGCAGGACCGCATATGCACAGCGCCGCGCCGGTGCGATGCGGGTGCCAGCGGTTCGCGAGGCCGGCCGACCGCGGGGTCCCTTTGCCCGGCCGCCCTCGTGCCGCGGCGCTTGGCCGGTCACGCCGGCAGCCCGTGGCCGCGCAGGAAGGCGCCCGCCTCCATCGGTCGCTTGCCGGGTGGCTGAACGAGCAGCAGCTCGAGCGCTCCCTGGGCGCATCCCAGCAGCAGGCGACCGTCGCTCGCCTGCACGCCGGGGGCGAGCGAAGGCGGCGCCTGTGCGAGCACCGCTCGCTGGACGCCGAGCAGCGTGCCGTCAGACAGCGCGACACGAGCGCCGATGTGCGGCGAGAGAGCGCGCACGACACGCTCGAGCTCCAGCGCTGGCCTCGCCGGGTCGAGCAGGCGGTCGGGCGCTGCGATCTTCTCCGCGTAGGTGGCAAGCTCGTCGTCCTGATCTGCGAACGGCAGCGGCTCACCGCGGTCGAGCGTGTCGAGAGCTTCCACGAGCAGATCTCCACCCAGTCGCTCGAGCCGTGCCGCCAGCGAGCCATAGGTGTCTCCGGGGCGGATCGGCTCGCCAAGCGCAGCGCACACCGGTCCGCTGTCCAGTCCGGCTGTCAGGCGCATGATCGACACGCCAGTGCGCTCGTCGCCCGCGATCATCGCTCGCTCGATCGGGGCGGCGCCGCGCCAGCGGGGAAGCAGAGAGGGGTGCACGTTCAGCAGCTCGTAGTCGGACAGCAGTGGCTCCTTGACGAGGGCGCCGAATGCGCACACGATGACCGCTGCGGGCGAGGCGCCCGCGATCAGCTCACGGACGGCGGGATGGTTGACGCTCTCGGGTTGTGCGAGCTCGATGTCCAGCCTGCGCGCGGCCTCGGCGACCGCGGGCGAGGTCAGCTTGCGCCCGCGACCGGCTGGGCGGTCCGGGCGGGTGAGCACGAGCTGCGGGCGGTGTCGGGCGTGAGCGGCGTCCTCACCCGCCAGACGTCCGAGCACGGCAGCAGCGAAGTCCGATGTGCCGAGGAAGACGGTGCGCACGTGTGCGGGGTCCCGCGAGCTCGCGCTCAGGCGGCGCTTGCGGCGGTGACCGCTTCGCGCATCGCCCGCATCGCTAGCTTGCGCTGCTCGCGTGGGATCCGGTCGAGGATCAGGATGCCGTCGAGATGATCGATCTCGTGCTGGATGACACGCGCCTCGAGGCCATCGGCCTCCACAAAAATCTCGTGGCCCTCGGCATCGTGGGCGCGCACGCGCACCTGCGAGGGGCGCTCGACCTCGACGTGCACCCCGGGCAGGCTGAGACAGCCCTCCTCGAGCGTCTCCAGCTCCTCGCCGCTCCACTCGATCACCGGGTTGACGAGCGCGGTCAGCGGATCGTCGCTGTAGGCGCGGTAGACGAGCACGCGGTGCAGCACACCGAGCTGGGTCGCGGCGAGGCCGATCCCGAGTGCGTCGTGCATCAACTCCCCCATCTGCTCGATCTCGGCGGCCAGCGCAGCGTCGAAGCGATCTACCGGCAGCGCCGTCGTGCGCAGCACCGGGTCGCCGAACTTGCGCACGTGGCGTAGGGCGGCGTCGCGGCGCGCCCGCGTCTCCGGATCGAGCTCGGCTACGGTCGAGGGACCCTCCTCGGGCTCGACCTCTGAGTCCATGACCTCTTCGTCGCTCATCGCCGCCTAGTCTAGGGCGAGCTTCCGATCTCGTGCTACTGGGGATCGACGTCGACGCTGAAGCTGACGCCCGCGTGAGCGCGCGTGCGGGCTGCACGCTGCACCGCCGCGCCGACCCCGCCGATCACCGCCGAACGGCTCTGAGGCGGCGCCTTGATCACGAGCACCTGGCGCTCGCGCCCGCGCAGGCGAAACAGGGCGGCGGGCCCCAGGACGCTTGCGAGCGAGCTCGACAGGCCGGCGCGCACCGCCTCGGCGCCAGCGCGAGCCCGAGCGGGCTCCTCGGCAGAGCACACGACCCGGATCAGACTCGAGAAGGGCGGGTAGTCGAGCGCCCTGCGGCGCTCGAGCTCGCCTGCGAGGAAACCGTCGCTGTCGTGGGCGGCGGCATGCAGGATCGAGCGAGCCTGTGGCGCGATCGTCTGCACGAGCACGCGCCCGTGGTTGCCGCGTCCAACTCGTCCGGCGAGTTGCGTTACGAGCGCGAACGTGCGCTCCTCAGCGCGAAAGTCGGGGAAGCGCAATGTGGCGTCCGCGTCGAGTACCACCCCGAGCGTTACGTCCGCGAAGTCGTGACCCTTGGCCACCATCTGGGTCCCGATCAGCACACCCGCCGGCGCCGCCTCGAAGCGGCTGAGCAGGCGACCGATGCGCTCGCCCGAGCCGCAGGCGCC